>MHSB01000001.1 GCA_001821155.1 Candidatus Taylorbacteria bacterium RIFCSPLOWO2_01_FULL_50_130
TATTTCGGCATTCGTGGAAAAGCAAAATAAATAGAGGTAGTTGCGCGTTAATGTGCACAAAATGAATCCCGACCAAAATTCTCCTTCCCTACTTCCTTCCATGTCTTTTTTTGCGGCCGTTGTCATCGCCGCGGCGTTTTTCGCGCTCGCGCCGGCGACGGTTTCCGCAAACGGAACCGGCATCGTTCATCCCACCTACTGCAAAGACCCGACGCAGATTTTCACCGGCATCAAATACGACGAAAACGGCAATCCGGAGATTGAGCTCATCGTTGACCCCGAGTTTGAGAAGAAATTCACGGCGAAACGCAACATCGCCGGCCCGCTTCCGCTTACTCCGGTTTACGACCTTGTCGTCCGGGTGAAGCCCTTGATCAACGAGTATTGTCTGCCACAGTGGGACGCGAACGGTATTTTGGTGAAAAAAGTTGACCCGCCGAAGCATTTTCCTTATAACGGTTTACTTTAGGCTCGGAAATGAAAACCCAAAGCAGTTCTCATTTCCACTCGCTCTACGTCGCTTATAAAAAAAATGTCCAACGAGTTGCGTTGGACAGTTGCTAGCCGTAATTTATGTCAGCCGTAAAGCACACAGCGAACAGAAACAAGAAGGTTGCGGCTCTAAACGGCACGGCACACGTTTTTAATGTTGCGCCCATTGGTTTTCTCCTCGCGAGGATGATGATGACAAAGAAGGAGAAGCAACACTAAGACTAAGTATGCAAGAGCAATTACGGCCGTGAGAGATATCGAGAGCTTTCTCAGATCCGTCCAAAATAGGACCCAGAACAAAACTTCGGGCGGAACGAGGATGTAAATTAACACCAAAAGAACAGTGAAAATCCCGAACACGGTCGAGGAGAAACATATCGTCAGTTTGGTAATTGTACTCATAATGAACCTTTTGAAGCCAAAAGTATTCTATATAAATTATCATAATGTTGTCAACATTGGTAGAATAAGACATTTTAAAGAGGCGATGATAAAATATATGTATGAGTTTCTCTTTTAAGAGCTACAAACTTTTGAGTCTGTTGTTTGTTTTCGCTTTTCTTCTCACGACGAGGATTGCGGCTGGGGAAACAAAACTAAAGATTGTCGAACGGGGAACCCCCTTTGATATATCTTTTGTCGTAATTCCAGCTTCGACTCTGATTCTCGAAGCGGCCGCATGCGACCCTAACAAGGTTGATCAGTACTATGGCAACAGGAATGGCGTGGTGACCAAAAATGAAGTTGAGAAGTATAACCTGGCTATGGATGAAAAGGCTAAGAAACTTGTTCTAAAAATTGAAAGAGCATTAATTCTCGAGCAGGTAAACGACGTGAACATAAGCATTGCCAGACTTCAAACCAGGATTGGTTCGCTTAAGAAAGTGCTGGCGTATTTGGGGTCTCTTAAGCAGAGCGACAATGTTGTTTTATCTTCAGTCCCATTAGGATACATCGGCAAGACCTCGCACGACACTGTTTCCACTGTTTCAATTAAGTGCCTCAAAACTTCAGGCTCTTTGGAAAATGAACAGGCAATTGGCAATAAGGAATTAAAACAAAATGATATTTTTATAGGCGTATCCCCGCAAAATATAAAAGATGCCAAAGCGCTGGAAATCACTTTAAATACGATGAAATCTTCCATTGACTCTGCCGTAAAAGCTGCTCTGGATAACATAAAGAAGTTAAAAGCGGCGGGAAAAAAACTCACAGAGAAAGAGGAGACACAAATGATTGTCAAATCCATACCAAAACTTACGCTTTTGCCAAAAATGCTGTCCGTAAAAAAACTAAGCGGGCGCAGTTTTATGCCGATCATTGTTGAAGATATTCCGCTTTACAACGATGTTTGGGAAGTTCTACCGGATGAAATGGACGGCCAAATCATGCGTGTTGATTTTATTCGGGATAATAAGGGAAACAAACTGGTCATAGGCGGTGGTGGGTGGGAATGGTTAAACCCTGTACTGTCTGTAGTTGGCTTTGAATTGCCGCTTTATGACGTGAATCTGGACTTGGGTTCTGTAAAATGGCCGGACGCGAAGATACCAAACAACTTTTTAACAGATTTGCGGGATTCCTCCACGAAAGACATCCAGTTGTATGAAGGCCTAATAAAGCAATTAAATAGCTCAAAGGTTAATCTTATGCGCAGACTCAATGAACTCTCCAAGTAACAGAATAGTTCAGAATCTGTTTTCTTTGCCAATGTTGATTTTGGTGGTGTTTTTTATGGCGCCTGACTTTAGTGATGCGCAGTCAACAGGAGAATTTCCGGTTGGAGTGACCGAATACTCCATAGATGACACACTTAACGCCGGCAGTGATTCGCGCACAGTAATTCCGATTTTCTTGCCGGCGTCAGATCTGATCGATTGGACACAAGTTCAAACAGAGACATTGCTCATATCATCCGCTTCATATAAGTCTGGTAATTTAATTTTGACAGGTTCGGGATTAAGCTCCGTCAGGAACGTTGTTTACATATTTTCCGATATGTTTTTTAAGGAAGTAACAGCGGTCTCTATTGACGGTAAAACTATTTCTGTTCCGGTATCCGATATTCCCGCGGGGAAGCATTCAATTCTTGTGGAAACGCCTGAGAATCTAAGTGATATTGTAGAGTTGGACATTGGGGGTGCCGACTCATCTGTCCTGCCCGTCCCCGGCGCCGATCCGAGGCGGGAGGGGTGGCTGCAAAGATTTATCGATGGAACAGCTTCGCTCATAAACAAAACGGCCGATTGGGTTTTACGGGTTTTCTTCGGTGAGCAAATCGGTAGTGAACTTTCTTCCATCTCCTATAATTCCGTTCAAGGCGCGGTATCTGCCCTGATTAGGTATTCCTCCCCCAATGTTGATATCTCGCGCCTTTCTATCTCAGCTCTAACACAAGCGCAAAAGGACTCTTTGCAAAAATCGCTTACCAGTCTTTCCGGCAAAAAATTTATAATTTTTAAAGGAGAGACATTGCTCCTTGCAGATTCTGAAATCCGGATTACCGCAAAGGATGATGTTATTTCCTTGGAAATTGTTCAAAAAGGTAAAGAAAGAGGTTCAATTAACTTAGCCAATCTAACGCATCTGAACCGCCTGGAACCTCTCAATCCGAGTGATCCATGGTATGACTATCTTTATGACTATCTGGAAAATCTTGCGAAGATCAAACCCGGCGCCGACTTTGGAGATGACCCTGCGGTACTAAGCCAGGTTAAGTCGTATCTCGATAATCGGTTTGTGGACATCGGTGGCGCTGACCGTAATTTTGACATTAGCGGATTAGGAAATGTGATTAAAGTCAATCCAAAGAAAACAAACAATCTAACCGGGGCGGACGGATACGTTTCCATGTCATTTGAAAATGATCCGTTGCGATACGATAAAAGCGTCATCACCGCATTTTTTATGTCCCTCAAAGATGAGATTGTGAATACCGACGCTGATTTCTTCTATATTGCAGGTGATAATTTTTTGGAACTTTTGTCGGTATATGATTTAAATAATGTGATTAAGCCGACCAGGGCGGCGATTAAGATGCCGGGCGGAAACGCGGCTCAAACTCAATTACTGGCGGCGGCGGCCCAATCGCTAGATGATCCTTACGAAGATTGTTATAACACGCAGACGCAACCATCGGGGTCAGTTATCCCGTGCAATAATCAGATTGATTGGGTTGACTCCAATGTCGGACCGATAGCGGGTTTTGAGGTTCCCGGCCTGTTTGAAACTTTTAAGGGGCCTGAAAGGTTAGGCTATACATTTAATAAAATTGAAAGAAAAGCAATTTCGGGAAGCAAGGGAGACGGTTTTGGATTTCTAAAAGCGCTGGTGCAAAGTAAGGGGCAGATATTCCTAATGGATTTCGGGCACGCCGACGAGGGAGACGGATTTTATCGGCCGTTTGGGTGCATCACGCCTCCCGCCAAGAAACAGGATTTCGTGAATAGATTAAATACTGAACTGGGGTATTTGTTCAACAAGGAGCTTACGGAGAGCGATGTTGTCGTCGGAAGATTTTTCCCCAGAATAGTCGCGTGCGGCGTTTCTCAAGTCACATGGGGTATTCGCCTCATAGACACTAAAATCAATCCAAAGGCCATTCAAGCCGGCTATATGTGCTATGCGTGCACCAAGAAGGGGAAGATAAACGCAAAAGCGCACTATTTAACTCTTGCACAACAAAAGTCAGGTCCCTCTCAAAAAGGGGATATGCAACTTTTTTCTAGATACCTTTTAGGATTAGGCCCTGATACCAAGTACTATAATATTTATCCGCCGCTTTTGGATAGGAGTCATAACGCCGATGTAGCCAATTTGCTTGATGATGGCCCCCCTTGCCTTTCGGATCCGTCTTCTTGCATCCCCAGCGGGTCGGGTGCTTTCAGGTGGGTGCCCGCTACTCCGGGATCTTGGAGCCCTCTGGCGAATATGCCCGGACGGGTCGGAAGTGTCCTTGTGCAGGTTCCCAATGTGTCCCAAGCCATAGATTCCGCTCATTTGTTTCCTTATGTTGAGTCGCTTTCCATGTCGGACGGCGGAACAGATTCACGGATTAATTTCAGTGACAACATAATACCAGACAAGAGCCCCGTTCTTGATTTTAAAGTAAAAGATAAATCCGTAATTTCATCGGGGTTGTCGCGCGTGAAGGGAAGCGATCGAGAGTTTTCTTTTAAACTGTTTCCGGAGATAGAGATCGTGAGGAAAGAGACTTACGATGCGTATATTTTAGACGGTGGAGATGCGAAGGCCGACCTTCCCAAGGGTTTATTGACTTTGAACGGCGCGTTCGCAGCGGCGAACGGCATTGAAATGGTCGGCAATCCGTTGGCTTTTCATACCGCCGAAGATACTCGTGGCCGCCCCTCTTACGGAGTGGCGAATTTTCTCTACAACAAATATTTCTGGGATTACAATGCCCGCGCTCAAGAAGGAACGGATATTCATTCTTTCAAGGCAAATATCCCGGTTAAACTCCATCCTTACGTTGAGAGTGTGACAGTGGACGGGGGCCAGGCGGTTACAATTAGCTTTTCAATGGGTGCGCCGGGCGCTCTTTTCCCTGTGAATCTGCCAAAGGAAACCGACGCTTCTGGCTTGGTAGATATAGACACAAGCGCATGCGGTTCCAAAGTGTTCACGGAGAATGGGTCGCCAAAAATGCAAAACAGCAGGTCGCTTTTCTTCATGCTGGATAGAAGCAAAGACGGCTTAAACCTGTATCCGGGAAATCGCGGCCATCTTCCTGATGATTGGCAGGGTACGGCGGTGAAGATTAGCGTCAAGGGCGGTTCGCTGGTTTCTCCGTGGAATAAGTTTCCTCTTCTAGGGAACGCCGATTCAAAATCAAAGTGGATCGGCGACATGGATGGAAATGAAATTCCAGATTGGAAAGAGGGCAATTCCGACCAGTTTCCTCAACAACAGGGAGATTTTGAAGTGTGGATTCCCTGCACTTCGCAAAGCGCCTCGGTATCCGTTCCGCCCGCTTTTATTTTATTTTTTGACACGGACGGCGCGCCAGATTGGGTAACCGTTGATAATGACCCCGCTCTCGATCCGGTTATCACGAACCTAAAGACTCAGTTTGCCAATCCAACAACCCTGCGC
>MHSB01000002.1 GCA_001821155.1 Candidatus Taylorbacteria bacterium RIFCSPLOWO2_01_FULL_50_130
AAAAACGGCCAAATACTGGATTCCCGCCGTAGCTTGCCCTCGACCTGATCGGGGACGGGAATGACAGAAAAGGAAGAAATGCGTAAGTCCTAGTATAGCAGAAAGGCCTCCTTCAATCATTTTGAAGGGACTGTTGCCGAATGGCAAAATCGTCGTTTTTGCCACACAGAAATAAGGGTTATTTTGGACAAAAAGTGACAAAAACGCTATTCGGCAACAGTCCCTTGAATTCCCCTTCAGCACAAAAACCTAGGCAGAGGCCCAAGATGATGGTAGTTTCCGAGTAGAGTAGGATTGATAACAAGATATTTTTCAACCTAAACCCGAGGAGACATGAGATGAAAAAGAGGATTCTGGTCCTCGATGCCTTCACAAACGGACATGAGGCGGTGCTGGCCTTTATTCAAAGACAAGGTTGGGCAGAGACGGATTGTGAGATCGTTTTTTGTGGCACTCACCCAAACGTGTTCAAACATCTTACCGAGGGACCGGCCTATGCGGTCGTTCCCATTCGAAACTCAATCGCCGGTGAAGTCACGGAAGTGACCAAGCACCTGGCTCTGTTTCGGGAAACCGGGTATGACCTGCGGGAACGAGATCGGCTCGACCTTCAGATCAACACGTCCGTTAAGCAGCCCGCCGTCGAAGTAATGCTCGAAAGCAAAGCTCAAATCGTGGGACTTCATCCAATGTTCCGGCCCGAAATGCCATTTGACGGACAAACTGTGGTAGCGTGCCCAGCCCGTCTAACAGCTCCCGATTGGAAAACATGGGTCGTCAACATGCTGACGGCCACGCGAGCGCAGATAAAGTGGAGCACACCAGCCGAACATGACGGGTATATGACGACTGTTCAGGTGATCCCGCATTTGGGTAACCTGACGAGCGCCTTACTCATCACAGAAGCCGGTGTGTCAGTGAGCGAGAGTCTTGCTTTCACGAGTCCTTTCTATCGGGTAATGTTCTCACTCATGGGACGGCTTGTGAGCCAAAGTCCTGACCTCTACACCTCGATCGTCATGGAGAATCCGGAAACTCTGACCATGCTCGAGCGACGAATCGCAATCGAGCAACGCTTGGTGCAAATGATTCGCGACAAGGACCAAGCGGCTTTCGAAGAGTTGTTCGCGCAAGCCAACGTGCACTTCGGTCCGGACGTTACCAAGGAAGCCAATGAGTTGTTCATGAGAATCCTCGGGGTTCTCTCCACACTCTACGGCAAGAACTCGGTAACTCTGGAGTTCAGCAAAGCGCAAAGTCGGCCGGGGCTCTTGGAACGGATTTCCAGGGTCTTCAGTGAGCGACAGATCAATCTGACGGGGATCAACTCCGTAGCGCTTGATGGACAACGCCTTCAGTTCACGATCAGTTTCGAGCAATCGCGCACATCCGACGGAGTTCATCGTGCGCTTGAGGAAATCGAAGAATGGTCTGATCCAAGAGTAAAAGTTCTTAATTGATGCAGTTCCGCATCTGAGCGAGGGCCAGTGTTCAACCACTGACCCTCTTTCTTTATGACGGCCTGTTGGAATCGCATCAGCGACTCCGGTTACTTCCCCGAGTAACTTTGGACCCACCGGGAATCGGACCCGGACCTCATCCATGCCATGGATGCGTAATACCACTTTACTATGGGCCCTTCTCCTTTAACAAACTGCTAAAGTATATTACAGTTTTCGGGACAAAATTCAAAAGGTGGAGCTATCAACAGTCAGTCAATCCACAATTTCAAGAAAATAGCTTTTATGGGACTGTTGCCGAATAGCGTTTTTGTCACTTTTTGTCCAAAATAACCCTTATTTCTGCGTGGCAAAAACGACGATTTTGCCATTCGGCAACAGTCCCTTTATCCACCGCATCTAATAAAAAGACAAAAGGTCGGCGGTTTCCAGCGCTTGCAATTCTGCCATAGCAAATAGTGCTGTCGCTTGCCAGCTAATCGTATCCTTGCTGTCCTGTTCCTGCCTCACAGATGGTCCTGACAGGCAAGGCGCTAACCCCCATGGAAAGTAACCAACAACCAACAGTCAACAGCTGCGGAGGGCGTTTTAGCAAAATTTCGACGGCCGTCAAATTTTTGCTAAAAAAAGAGTGTGTTATCTCGCCGATGGTCGCTATTGGAGCAAAACGGTAAGACGGCTATCGGAAGTAACCTCCATAAAACCGCCGTCAATTTCAAACGGCTTTTGCTGACCGGCGGACTTGGCGCGGATAGTCCCCTTTGCAAGATGCGAGATGAGCGGTGCGTGATGCGGAAGCACGGTAATCTCTCCCACTTTGGTTGGCAAGGTAACGGAATCAACATAGTCGTCGTAGACGACTTCCTTGAGAGAAACGATTTTGAGTTCAATGGTGTCAGCCATAGAAATACGAAAATACGAATTGAAGTCCAACGAATTACTACGAATTAATGAGGTACTCATTCGTAGCCATTCGTATATTCGCAGTAATTCGTTGTTTCGTATGTTTAACTTGTAACTTCTTCAATCCCTCCCTTCATATAAAACGCTCCCTCCGGCTTGTTGTCGTGCTTGCCGTCAATAATCTCCCTGAAGCCGCGGACGGTTTCTTCGCGCTTGACGTACTTCCCGGGTTTCCCCGTGAAAACCTCCGCGACATTGAACGGCTGTGAAAGAAAACGCTGAATCTTTCTCGCGCGCGCGACGAGGAGCTTGTCCTCATCGGAAAGCTCCTCAATGCCGAGAATGGCGATGATGTCCTGCAAATCTTTGTAGCGCTGGAGAATTCGCTGTATCTCCCGCGCGACTTTATAATGTTCCTCTCCGACGATTTCTGCGGCAAGAGCCGTGGAGCTTGAATCAAGCGGGTCAACTGCCGGATAAATGCCAAGCTCGGTCAGCGGACGCGAGAGTACGATAGTTGAGTCAAGGTGTGAGAACGTGGTTGCCGGAGCAGGGTCGGTGATATCGTCGGCAGGAACGTAAATCGCCTGCACCGATGTGATTGAGCCCTTCTTTGTGGAAGTAATGCGCTCCTGCAACTCTCCCATTTCATTGGCGAGCGTTGGCTGGTATCCGACGGCAGAGGGCATACGCCCGAGGAGCGCCGATACTTCAGAACCCGCCTGCGTAAAGCGGAAGATGTTGTCTATGAAAAGAAGCACGTCCTTTCCCTCGCTGTCGCGAAAATGCTCCGCCATGGTAAGACCGGAAAGCGCGACGCGCGCGCGAGCTCCGGGGACTTCATTCATCTGTCCAAACACAAGCGCCGTCTGCGGAAGCACGCCGGATTCCTTCATTTCCCTATAGAGATCATTCCCCTCGCGAGTTCGTTCTCCCACTCCGGCAAAAACCGAATAGCCCTTGCTCACGGTCGCGACATTCCGTATGAGCTCCTGAAGCAAAACGGTTTTTCCGACGCCCGCTCCGCCGAACAGGCCGATTTTTCCTCCCTTAATGAACGGGGCGATGAGGTCAATAACCTTGATGCCGGTCTCAAAAATAGCTACCGTCGTTGATTGTTCTGTGAAAGCCGGGGCCTTTCGATGAATGGGAAGGCGGAATACGCGCTCATCCACTTTTGGAAGTCCGTCAATCGCATCGCCGAGCAAATTGAACATGCGCCCTAAGATCGGTTTCCCCACCGGCACCGAGATTGGCGCTCCGGTATTTCGCACCGAAAGGCCGCGCTTGAGACCTTCTGTCGCAGCCATGGAGATTGCGCGCACGCGCCCGCTTCCTAAATGCTGCGCGACTTCAAAGACCTTGCGTTCGCCCTCGTGGGAGAGCTCGAGCGCGCTGTAGATGGGCGGTACGTTTTCGGAAAACTCAACATCAACGACGGGACCAATTATCTGAACAATACGACCCTCTGAAGTTGATTGTGCTGGATTCATGACTTTGATATGTGACTGACTAATTGAACATTTGCAGCTGTTTAGCTTATTAGCTTTTTAGCTTGTTAGCAAGAGCTAAAATCCTAGAAAGCTAATCAGCTAGCAAGCTAAGAAGCTAGCGCTTCCGAACCGCCCGTAATCTCCGCCAATTCCTTGTTTATCATGGCCTGCCGCGCTTTGTTCTGTGACATTGTATAGTGCTTGATGAGTTCCCCGGCGTTGTTGGTTGCGCTGCGCATCGCAACCATTCGTGAAGAGTGTTCGGAGGCGTTTGCCTCAAGAATGGCGTGATAAATTTGAATGTTAAGGAGCGCCGGCAACATTGCGTCAAAAATCTCCTTCGACGACGGCTCAAACAAATATTCCCTTGCTTTATTTGTGGTATTCGCAGTTTCCTTCGCCGAATTCGCATCATTGTCGGCGAATTTTCCCTTCTCCGGCACAATCCCCTTCACCATCTCCTCAAGCCCTTCTTCGGAGAATGGCAAGAGCTTTCGCACAACCACTTCCTGCCGCATGACAGAAAGAAAATTGGTGTAGCAGATGTGCACCGCCTCATATCGCTTTGCCCATTCGCCGACTTTCTGGAACAAACCGCTGACATCCGCAAGATTGACGCTGTCTCCCAAGCCGCGGAAACTCTGCTCCGGCTGCCGCTTCCTCTTTTGGAAGAACTCTGCCGCTCTCTTGCCGATGGCGACCACCCGAATCTTTTTCCCCTGTTCTTCAATCTCTTTCATAAACTCCATTGCCCTTTTAAGCACATTGGTGTTGAAGGAACCGGCAAGACCCTTATCCGACGTAACCACAAGCAAAAGAATTTCGTCATTTTGAGGTGTTTTGAAAAACGGATGCGTCGTATCCATCCGCGCGGCGCCTTGGGCGACGCTTTTCAGAATGTTGAGCGCGGCAGTCGCGTACGGCCTTGCGGCAAGCGCGACACTTTGACTCTTACGCATCTTCACGGCAGACACCGCCTCCATGGCGCGGGTTATCTGCTTTATGTTCTTCGTGCCCCTAATGCGGAGGCGGATGGTGCGGAGGGTGGCCATTTAAATTAGCTTATAGCTGATAGCTTTTAGCTGTTAGGATTAGAGATGACCCAAATCTCTCCCTTTTTCATACGTCACAGCTTGCTTTTGGCCAGTGCCTCGTCGCTCAAATAATCCCAAAACTGGAGCTCACTCGAGAGTTCATTTTCCATAATATGTAACTACGCGAGCGAAAAAAGATTTAAGAACTTCTTGCCCACAATGACTTTGCCGAAGTTCTTTTTCCCGATTTTCTCGCTGGCTCCGATAATTTCAAGATACAACGGGTTTCCGTTTTTATCCAAGTCTAAAAGAATCTCCGGGGCAACTTCCACAGTTTTGGCCACCACACCCGCGCGAAGGCTCACATTGAGCGCATCAACCTTTTTGTCATATGTGATTTTCATAACGAAATCCTATCAGTTATTTTTTACTCTCGCAACCAGATGAGCTGTTACAACAATAATTTCCTGCTTCAGCCGCTTAATCACAACTTTGAGGTAAATCCCCTTAAATTTCTTAAACACCTGCTCACGAAAATTGTATCCCGGGATGCGAAAATTTGGAAACTGCACTGCCACAATGACGACCGAGCGCGGTATCTTTCTCTGCTCCATTTTAAGCAACGCGTGATCGCTGAAGACTATTTTCATTTTGCCTTGCTGTCTGCTTGATATTCTCCGTGCCTTTGACCTGTC
>MHSB01000003.1 GCA_001821155.1 Candidatus Taylorbacteria bacterium RIFCSPLOWO2_01_FULL_50_130
CTTGATAGGCAAACGTGGACGAATCAAATCGGTCCGAGATAACGTGGATTCCTTTCCGAAGCGCTGGAATAATTTTGTGCTTCAAATGCTCTGAGCGCGCCGCCCATATCAAACCAAACAGCACTTCCGACCCCGCTGCCCCAGCTTCAGGCGACAGAAAAAGCTTTCTAATTTTATCGGCAAATGCGGTGCCTCCCGGTTCATGCGTTACCAAAACTTTGCTTTTCGGGAGCTTCTTCGCCAACGCTCGAAGCAAAGTCGTCTTCCCCGATCCTTCTCCGCCGTCTATGACAATAAATCTGCCTCGTATCATGTGCGTAAGACCTCATCAATCTTCCTTGCAATCTGTACAAAATCTTTCCCGGTAGTGAATTTTTGATTTGTTAAATTTTTCTTTTTCGTTCATAAAAGTACTCCTTTAAGCGGCGTCTAATTAACCTCCTGCCTTGACTGGTCTTTAAGTAATGCTCTAGCCGTTTTGCATCTCCTTCATTAAGGCACCCTTCATAATAAATAAGTTTCCACGGTGCGTACCTTTTAGTAGAAAAATTTAACTTCTGTAGGACTTACGCATTTCTTCCTTTTCTGTCATTCCCGTCCCCGATCAGGTCGAGGGCAAGCTACGGCGGGAATCCAGTATTTGGCCGTTTTTTAGAGCCCTGGATTCCCGTTCCCCGCCTTCGCGAGGACAAGCTTCACGGGAATGACGCCGATTGCGTAAGTCCTATTCTGATTATGTTCTTTAAATCGGCGCTTCAAGTCGTTTGTATATCCAAAATACAACTCTTGGTTATCAACACTCTCTATCACAGTCCGCGTAGAACATAATCTAATCAAAAATCTACTACCGGGTTTTTCGCAGGACTTTATCAATGGTCTGGGCTATTTTGATAAAGTCCTGCTCTTTCTTCCCCCTCGTTGTCTCCGGCGCAGAACCGAGCCGGATGCCAGACGGGTCCATTGGTTTCCGCGTGTCAAACGGAATAGTGTTCTCGTTCACGATGATGCCCGCGGCTTCCAATTTGTCCGCTGCTTCCCTTCCTCCGATACCTTTGCCGTTCATCCATGTATCAACTCTAAGAAGATGCGTTTCCGTGCCACCCTCCACAATGCGCCAGCCAAGCCGCGCGAGTTCGTCAGAAAGCGCCTTCGCGTTTTTCACGACTTGCGCCGCGTATTTCCGGAACGCGGGGGTGCCGACTTCTTTGAGCGCGACGGCGACAGCGGCGATTGTGTTGAAATGCGGACCGCCTTGCAGGCCGGGAATAATTATCTTGTCTATCTTTTTATCAAGCCCGCGCTCGTCCCGCTTCGAAAAGATAATCGCCGAGCGCGGGCCGCGAAGCGTTTTATGCGTCGTCGTCGTCACGACATCGGCTAGGGCCAGTCCGCCTTGGGTGGAAAACGGAGATGGGTATACCTTCCCCGCGACGAGTCCCGCAAAATGAGACATATCCACCATGAGTAATGCCCCTGCGGCATCAGCTATTTCTCTAAACTTCTTGAAATCAATGATATGCGCGTAGGCGGTAAACCCGGCGACGATAATCTTTGGTTTCTCTTTGAGCGCGAACTCGCGGAGAGAATCGTAGTCTATACGTTCATTCTCCTTGCTCACCGTATAGAGCGCAGAGTTCCAGAATTTGCCAGTTATTGAAACTTTTTGTCCGTGCGTCAGGTGCCCGCCGTGCGAGAGCTCCATCCCCATTATCTTTTCTCCTTGCGGGACGAGCGCCGCGTAGACCGCGAAGTTCGCTGGGGAACCGGAAAGGGGCTGAACATTCACGCTCCACGCCTCCTTATCAAGCTCAAAAAGTTCCAGCGCGCGGTTTTGCGCGAGACGCTCAACCTCATCAACCACGCTTGTTCCCCGATAGTACCGCCTCCCGGGATACCCTTCCCCATACTTGTCGGTGAGTTCGCTCCCGAGTGCCTCCAAAACATCTCTTGAAACATAATTCTCGGAAGCAACTAGGTTAATTACCTTCTTTTGCCGTTTCCGCTCGGTGTCTATGAGTTTTTTTATTTGAATGTCTTTCATATAGATAGCTTTTAGCTGTTAGCTTATAGCTTTTAGCTAGAAAAGAAAAGATTAGGACTTACGCATTTCGTCATTTCCTGTCATTCCCGCGCAGGCGGGAATCCAGTATTTGGCCGTTTTTTAGAGCCCTGGATTCCCGTTCCCCGCCTTCGCGAGGACAAGCTTCACGGGAATGACACCGATTGCGTAAGTCCTAAAGATATCAAAAACCGATTGCCAAAAGAAAAGCTCGAATGCCGAAGCACCCGAGCCGTAAAGAGCAAGGTCAATGTTACTTCTTCTCATTTCTCATGCACGAGAATGAGCCAACCCGGCATGATGACTCCTGCGAGGGAACGCAGGCGCAGTATCTTTATGATGATTTCCTCGCTCCTGTCAATCTCCACAACGGAAAAATATATGGGATTGCTAATGGAGGCGCGACCGAAGAGCGAAACTTTGCTCCATTCTTTCTTTTGTTCGTCGAGAACGATAAAGACTCGGCCAAGGACGTCATCGCGAGCCATCTCAACGAGCTCAAGGATATTCAAGCACCGCAGTCCGTAGCGGCAAATGGTTTCCATGGCGCTTCGGAGCGAAGATTCCGGAGGAAACTCAAAAAAGTCAACACGCCCGGGGTTGTTGCGCCGCAACTTCGCCGGAAATGCCGGGTAGCTGATTCGGGAGTCCAGGGAGCAAAATCCTTTCTCTTCTATCGCGACCGAAAACGAATCTGGCGCTCCGGAGAAATCAACTGGGATTGTGGCCACGCAGGTAAAACGGTTATTCCGCATCATATGTCAACTTTCTTTTTCCTGCCGATTTATCCGGCGGATAATCTTCCCATATAGAAGCACGATGAAGAGAGCCGGTCAAGAGAGTACGAGGATCGTCTTAGCCAGCTGGCTTTCTAGCTTGTTGGCCGAAAGGAAAGCTAAACAACTAGGAAGCTAACTGACTCTCATTATCCGCTCGGTCTGTTATCCAAACTCCGGAGGCCCGCAACGGTAAACTCCGCCTTAATGGTCGGATGCGGCTCATAACCGGAAAGAATCGCGTGCTCGGGCTTAAAGTCAGCGAGGCTTTTTACTGCGTCTGCGATAGACATCCTCGGAAATGTTTTTGGCGCACGCTTGAGCTGTTCTTTTGCCGCGTCAAAGTGGTCTTCATAGATGTGCGTATCGCCGAACGTATGCACGAACTCCCCCGCTTCTCGCCCGAGGATTTTCGCCACGACGTGCGTGAGCAGCGCGTAGCTTGCGATATTGAATGGAACACCGAGGAATATGTCCGCGCTCCGTTGATAAAGCTGAAGCGAGACTTTCTCGTCTTTGATATTCAACTGGTACATATTGTGGCAAATTGGGAAGTGGTTCACGTCTTCTTGTCTCGCCATGCCATAGAGATATTCCGGGTTCCATGAGGTTACGATGGCGTTGTGGCAGCCAGGGTCATTTCGAAGCTCTTCTACCGCCCACGCAAGCTGGTCAATTCTGCGGCCATTTTTGGCAGGCCAGCGTCGCCACATTTCTCCGTAAATGTGCGGAAGCTCGCCGTGTTTTCTGGCAAAATCCTCATCATCTCTGATCTTCGCGACGAATTCCTCCTTCGTCATCTCCGGCCGGCCGCCCGAACGACCGGAATTGTTCAGTCGTGCGAGTCGCGCCTTTTTTGTCAACTCCCCGTACATCCGATACGGATAGTCGTCCCAAATATGCACGCCGTTCTGGACGAGATACCGAATGTTGGATTGCCCTGAAAGAAACCAGTACAGTTCGTGGAGCACTCCATTCCAATAGACTCTTTTTGTGGTGAGGAGCGGAAAACCTTCGGAGAGGTTGAACCGGATTTGCCGTCCAAACACCCCGTACGTCGCCTTCCCGTGCCCAGCGTCAACCTGCCGATCACCTTTGTTGATGATTTCCTGCAGGAGATTGAGATATTGTTGTTCAGGGTGAAGCATGGCTAATCCTTAATCTTTAATCCTTTATCCTTAACAGAGAGAGCCAAATACACACTGAAACCTTTCAGTTGCTTTGCAAGCAAATGAGCCTCCTTAAGAACCCGGGTGTGTTGATTCTCATTAATATACCCATCGTCCAATGCGCAATCCATGCAAGAAACCACTTCGTCCAACGAGCCCTGCGACCTGTTTACAAAAACACGAGTATCCTTATCGGTATTTTTGTTGGAACCTTCGGCAAGATTTAAGAGTATGGAGTTTAAAGCTCGTCGTGTCTGATCCGACAACGCGTATCTCTCTTCAGCTGGGAATGTTTTAACGAGAGCCATCACATTCTTCCGCAATGTGCGGCTGTCTCTGTACACCGGCCAATCCCGGAAACGGAAGTTGTTTGGACTCTCTGTCATCGTTAAAGATTAAGGATGAAGGATTAAAGATTGAAAGTCATTTCTTCTTCCGAGAAGAAATGACTTTGGGCGGAATGTACCCGACAACGTTGTTTTTTGAGTATCGCCCGTTTTTTTTGTAGCTCTGCTTCGGCTGGCTGGAGAGCGGCGAGAAAGTAAGCTGGGCAATCGCCATTCCGGGACGGAGAATAATCGGCACGTTGTTGAGATTGCAGAGTTCCAGCGCAACTTGGAGGAAATGCCCGGGATTGATGAGCGCCGCGCTGTTGTGCACCAAAAGGCCGATGCGTGCGAGCGAGCTTTTGCCGTTCACTTCAATTAAATAGTGGTCGGAGCCGAAATAGTCTTTGGAGTAGCCCAAAATGGAGACGCCCGGGTGGAGCACGAACGCTTCACCATCCGCGACGCGCACGTCATGCGTCTTGGGAAAGACTTTGTTCGCGGGGTCAATGAACGTTGAGGTATGCGCGTCATTCACGAGAAAGTTGTTGCCGAGCACGATGTCGTAGCTCGCCGGCTGGAGCCTTGTTTCATCAAACGGCTCAATCGTGATGGCCTTCCGCTTGACCTCTCGCTTGATGTCCACGTCGCTCAAAAACATAACCTTATGAAAACACAAATTAATCAAAGCACAAAGCACAAACAAAACACAGAGCACAAACATCCTAAAACTGGAGAAGAGCGGGGATGGTTTGGCGTTTCTAAGTTTTGTGCTTTGTTTGGGTTTTGTGTATTGTGCTTTATTCTACAACAAACACCCGCTCTGTTCCATAATACTCTTGCCAGTGTTCATTATAGAACTTGAACATCCGCTCAAGCCGCTCCTGCGGCAACTCTTCCGCCCCGACCTCCGCCATAAAACGCAAAATTTCTTCCTTTGCTTTGGCCGTGTCGCTTTCGCGGGCAACTTGCTTCTCAAACTCGGCGAGGTATCCGTAACCGGCATTTTTGTCTATGGAAATCAGAAGGTCGCCGAGCACATATTCTTCCCTTTCGCGAGACCACTTTGCTTCATACGAGACACCGGCGGAGAGCAAGAGTCTATCAAGCTCGTCGAGTGTTTTATTTACTGGCGCTTCTATCTCAATTCTTGAAACGCCGTTGGCGCTCGTATCGTCCCCGACCGATGCTTTGGCTACGAGAAGTACCTTACCATCGGCCTGTCGTGTTCGAAGAGAAATTTTCGTGCCATCCGAAAGAATCTTTTGTAACAGCTTGCCGCTCTGCTCGTCCAAAAACGGGATGATTGCTGCCTGGAGCTTTGCGTGGTCTTCAGGCACGATAAAATAGTGGTTCAGCTGGCTGTGCTTCCCGAGTACCCGAGCCTTTTTCTCCATGAGTTTCTTACGGAGTGTTTCGGCGCGTTCTTTATTGCCAAGGAGGGATTTGATTTCTATTTCAAACATGAATAATGACAGATAGAGGTCATCTAAAAACCACCCAAACCGTAAGGCATAATAATGATAGGACTAATTAACGGTTCTGTCATTATGTTCAAAAAAAGACAAGGAAGGTTGAGCAACGCATCGCGTGCCTGGACCAGAACCGGCGACTCGGCTATCTGTATGAAAAAACGAGAGACACCTACGAAACCTTCCTCACGCTTGCCCGCATTCGCTGTTATGTGAGAAGATTAGCGTGCTGCAGAAAGACGAAAAGAGGAGTTTTTAGATGACCTCTATGAAGTCATCCCCCCAAAATACCCAGCGCATAAAATCGGCCCTCTTCGGGACTCCCTTTAGGAAAGGGAGATTCCTCGCCCCTAAATCCTCCTTTTCTAAAGGAGGTGTCCGCCGCGGCGGACGGAGGATTTAAATCCTTCGGCCTCTCGGCCACTCCCTTTAGGAAAGAAAGGGGGATTTTGTTCACCGCAGGATGTTGGCTTTTCTTATGGTGGCGGGGCCGAAATAGCCGGTGCCCTTTTTGAGGTTGACGGGGATAAGGATGTCCGCTGCGTAGGCGTCCTGGAATTTTATCACGGCTCGGTAGGTTGCCGGGCCGAAGAAGGTCGTTTCTTTGCCAGATGATCCGGGGCCGGTCGCCGCAATGGTAAAGCCGCGGGCGTTAAGAAATTCCTGGAGCGTTTTTACATCGGCTCCTTTCATGCCGAGGCTAAGGGGGCGGGTGAATAATGCGGCGGCAATTGAGGCCGGAAGGTTGGAGACCGGCGAGGGAGACGGCGCTCCCAAAAGTGTCAGGCGGACGTTGTCTATGACTGATTGATTGGCATTGAAGGCGATGAGAAGTTTGACGATGGAGTCTATTTGAGAGCAGGTGAGCTTGCGGAAGGATGAGTTCGCGCAGACCGGCGCTTGGAGAGTGACTGGGGTTGTTGGAGCGGCTGTGGCTACTGTCGTGGTTGCCATCGGCGTCGTTGGCACTACTACTGGAGGCAAGTACCCTCCACCTCCACCACCGCCACCGCCACCGCCCGAAGCGGGCGGAGGAGGTGCGGTTTCGATGACTGTCACGGAAACAGTGGCCGTGGCGTAGTTAAAAGCCGTGTCGCGGGCGATTGCAGATATTGCATGACTGCCCGCTCCCGCCTGCCAGGAGAAGGCGAAGGGAGAAGTTGTGGCGAAATCGTTTACATATGTGCCGTCTATGGCGAATCGAACGCCGTATAAAGAGCTGTCGGAAGA
>MHSB01000004.1 GCA_001821155.1 Candidatus Taylorbacteria bacterium RIFCSPLOWO2_01_FULL_50_130
AGAGGCTACCTTCAAAGGATTCCGTTATCTTGCCGCTACACTTATCAATTTCAGACGGGAGTTCGGGAGAAAGGTGCTATGAGTTCATTAAAAAGCGCGTTTTGCATGGTGGAAATAGAGAGGTATCGTTTGGCGATCTTTTCACGCAAAACAGCCAAACCCTCCCGCCTAATACCTGTCGGTAAATTTAAAATGTCGCGCGGAGTTTCAAGACGCGCAAAGAGGTTTTCTCTCTCTTTATCTGCCACAACATCATGTCCAGATTTTTCAGGAATTCCAACCGCTTCAGGTCTGATACTGCTTACTGGTGCAGGTCGCTTTCTAACTTCCGGCTCCATTTCTTTCAAACCTTCGTCAATCACTTTGGAATTCTCCTGTCTATTAAATTGATGAAACTTTTCCTGCATTTCTAGCATCATAGCAAAAAAAGCTGAAAAACAGAAATGACAAAGCCCGCTTCGGAATTGAAGGCGGGCTTTCGTTGAAAGTTTTGTAGGCAACTTCCTTGCCTCGTAAGGAGCAAATCTCTTCTGCCCTTCGGCGCACCTGCTTCCGCTTACGCGTTGACAATCGAAAACCAGATAAGATGTTGAAGACCCTCATCTTATATAGACTTTGTGGTTTTTGTGCTCGTTGCCTGCTGCCGCCTTTCTATCAGGGAAAAATCATGTCATACTTTCAGCATGGCAATGGAAATAGACCCAAACGAGCTAAAGAAGCTGCGAAGTGAAGAAGGGTTAAGGAATCCAGACGACATATTTGACCTCTCTAATCGCGAAGGAGTGGCGAATGAGGTATTACGAGAGAATATCCATACTTTTACAGAGGATGTCGCCAATACGTTTCAGCAAACATTCAAACTTTTGCTGGAGGAATACAAAAAGCGCACCGATTTACCATCTGATGAAATCATCGCCTATTTGGCGAACAATAAACTGGATAAACCGAATTTTATTGTAGCCAGTAACGGGGAAAATCTTTTGGCTGAATTGGGATTTTCCAACGAGCGGGTAAATGCCGACCAAATCCCCGTTTCGTTTCAACTTCCAAAACCACTTGCGCAGTTTTGGTATAAAGGAGGAACCGATTCATGGGGAGCTTTAGGACGGGATGTCGGACCAAATATCACCGAATGGGGACACTTTTATCGCAAACTCATGGAAATCGTCTGGGAGAAAATCGGATATTACGAAAGCGAGAAAGGATTGGTATTTGAGCGAGTGAACGGCATAGGAGATCACAATCCGAAATCTTATTACTACATTTGGAAAATAAGCCGCTGGGGAAAATGATCTAATGAAGGAAACCGGCGGGCTATGCCACGAGTGCAAAACGGGCATGTTCATCGAAAAAGAGAGTCGCCGCGGCAAGCTCATCGCTCGTTCGAATTATCCGAAATACAAGTTCACTATGAGCGCCAAGACTACCGGCAAGGTCAGCGACCTTGTGGCTCGCGCACGAAGGAAGGCATTAAAGCTATTCCCGAGCGTTGTTCGAACAAGGCATGTCCCAATCACAACCCTCGCAAAATCGCAAAATCATATCCTCGGCCTTTTCTCAATTTTAATGAGAACGACTGGAAATTCGTTCGCTTCTTGTGCTACAATCTCTGCGGCAAAATCATACCCATGAAAAAAAATAATCCGCAACAACCGGTCACACCGCTCGAGAAACTCTGCGCGTCTCTCAAGAGACAACGCACAAATCCCGAAGAGTTTGAAGCTCCAACTTCTCTTGGGGAGCCGGATATCGAGCGGGAAAATGATAGTCATGGGCAAGATGAAGACCCTCATGGGGTCTGGGCGAGAACATGATACGGATGAGATAGGGAGCGGCCGTTCAGGTGAACGGCCTTTTCTTTGTGCGGAAATACACACGAAAACCCATACCGTAAATGTCTCTGCTTGGGCGGTAGAGGACTTGAACGCTACTCGTTCAGTACACCTTTCCCATTTTCTCGCGATAGGAATCGCTCGAAAATATGGGAGAAGGTTTTCAAGTCCTCATTCGCAGACAAAGCAGTTTGTCTGCTCGCCCGCGGGCGCGGCGAGCAGGTCTTGCTGTCCACTTCCGAAAATTTGCAAAATCCTGTTTGGTGGGCGGTAGAGGACTTGAACCTCTAACCCCGAGAACGTCAATCCCGTGCTCTACCAATTGAGCTAACCGCCCTTTAGCTTTACAATAATGTCCCACAAAATGCTCTACTAAGATATAGCAATTCCCCGCCTCTGGCAACCATTTGTCGAGTCCAACGGCTACATTTTGCGATTCCAGAATGATAATTGAGCTTAACTTCAGGAACTTGAAAATCCTCTGTGGTTTGGTCACGTTCATGCCTCGTTCAGTCGAACGGCTACCTTGCCAACTATATTCATTGGCCGTTAGTTTACGGGCTTTGTTTCTGGACAGCTTTTTGTTTCGCCACATTGAAAATCTGGGATGCCAGTCAAACACTGGTAGTTTTGGTGCGGTTCGGTGTCTGGGCGTCTGAAATCCACACCCGCAGGGGTTGAACCTAATTCCTTCCCGTTCGCCCAAAATCTGAAATCAAAACTTTCTGAATACGCGAAGAGAAACTCTTGTGTTCCGCAAGATTTCGTGGGCTAATATGTTTTTTCGACCCTACGAGGCGGCTGGGCGGTGATATAATTTAGCAAGCAGGTATATCATTGCCTCCTCACTTTTTAATCGTAGTTCACCTCTCAATATTATGGACAACAAACAAGGAGCGGCGCCGTCCCAAAATGCAAACCAATCGCCGGCGACCGGATATGACAACGGCGGGCAGATGGGCAATACCGGCGAGAAGCCGGAACAGCAATCGGAACCGCAATTGGGAGCAGGGCATCAACTGCCTACTGTCTTGATTCTGGTAGCTGTTGCCATCGGTATTCTGGTTATACTCGCGCTCTTACCGAAAAAAGATGCGACACCGAAGACATTGGGTGTTGATAAAAACGGCGTGCCGATACTAATTCTTGATAAAAATCAAGTCATTGAAAAAGTTACCAGCGGCAAACCTCTTGACGAACCGGAAGTTCGCGCGGTCTTTCGTTGGGCAGTTGAACATCCAAACGAGGCGGCCCGGCTTAGCCCTGAAGAGAAGGCCGACATTATCAGAGCGTTAAATGAGTGACACTGCCATGCAAAAAACAAAGCACATTTGGCCTTCGCTCGTTTTGGGAGTCGCCAGCATTGTCTCAATTTCGTTGGCATCCGCCGTATTTTCGCAGGGAGGGTATCCGCCGCCAACGGATTTGATTGCCGAAACACAGGCGATAGGTTCCGGACAAATTAAACTCAAATGGCAAAAACCGACAAGCAGTGAAGTCATAGGTTACAATATCTACAGAAATAACTCATATTTAGATTATGTCATTGGCGCGAACACTTTATCTTATTACGACTCTAATTTGCGGCCGAGCACGGCCTATGATTATTTTCTCAAAGCGGTATACCTTGGCGTTAGTGAAGAAAATCTGCCGGCGTCAAACGTCGTCTTGGCAGTGTCTCCGCCTTATTGCACCAGTGATTGCGTCGGTCTCAATCCCTTTATTGCCGGCCCCGGGCGGGTGGTGGTTGATTTTAAGGGTAAAAAAATAGGCGAAAGCCGAAAGCAGTCGGAGACATTCTCGGTATCTTTGCCAGCCGGTCGGTATCAAGTTTACGCCCACTCATTTGACGCTTACAGGAACCGTAAAGACGGAATCCAAGACAATGAACGATGGTTTGTTTCTCTGATGTCAAACGACAAGGAGATTTCTAAAACCAATTTGACCCCTGAACTTGAAGACGGCAAAGATGAAGTGGCGATGACCGCCGTCATTGAAACCGAGCTTACGCTCACCGAGCCAGTCAACCAAATTAAAGCCATGCATGGCGCCTTCGTGAATGGCGGCGAGTTTGGTTCTGTTGGCGTGTCGGCGGTAATGTTTGTTGACATGAACCAATCGAACCCAGAGTGCCTTTTGGTGATTGATAAAACCGCCGACAAAGAGGTTGTCGCTCCTGGCGAACTTATTACTTATACCATTACCGCGCGAAATGACGGCGGGGCGAACTGCACCGGCACCGGCACTTACATTTATGATTTTCTGCCGCCGCAAGTAACATACGTAAGCGAAACTCATACGAACAACATGCACGTGCCCGGTCCAAACGCCTATTACTCTGACGGTCATTATGTCTGGTTGGCGGCCACTACGCCGCTTACGCCGGGCGAAGTGGCGACGGCTGTCATAACCGTTCAGGTTAAGGTTGAAGATGAGGTACAGCTTTCTTGCGAGAAGGAAGGGATAGTCAATCAAGCATACGCGACCAATAGTGAATACAGCAATCGTCGAATCCTTGTTTACAGCAATCCGCTGGTTATTAAGTGCGAACCGGAACCGGCGCCGGAAATTAATGCAACAATTGCGCCAGCGCCCAACCCGGCGTACACGGACGAAGCGGTGACGTGGACGGCGACTCCGTTTGGCGAGTGCCCCGGGCCGTTTAGCTATTCGTGGACGGGAGATGATGGGCTTACCGGCTCCACTCGGTCAATTACGCATGCATACGCAAACCCGGGAAGTTATTACGCGACCGTGACCGTTTCCGCGCCGGGTTGTCTTCCGATTACCAAACAATCCGCGGTGCCTCTCGTGGTTAAATCTCGAGAACCGATTACGCTTAGCTGTTCCCCGACGCCGCAAGTGGCGCAAATTGGAAGGTCGGTCACTTGGGAGGCCTCCGTTACTCCACCAAATCCTCCAGGAGGAGGAAATTATTCTTTCTCGTGGTCCGGCGACGAAAATCTATCCGGCAACTCGCAATCAGTCACTAAAACGTACGCAACTTCAGGCGTTAAGACTGCGCGCGTTTTCTTGACCAATGTTGCAAATTCTCCGGTGTGCTCCGGTACGGTCAGAGTACAGGATAATCCGAATTATCAGGAAATTTAAGAGATAGTATTTAGCTTTTTAGCTTGTTGGCTTTTAACTTTGAATTACAAAACTCTACATTCGGCGCGTTTTTGGAGCAAACGGCGTAAAAATCTGTTGATCTTTCGCCTCCCTCTCGCTCCATCGCGCTGTGTGAGTTGCTCCAAAAGCGCGCTTTCATGAGTTTCGTAATTCACAGTTTTTTAAGGAAAGGATACGGGCAACAAAAAATACCCGCTACGAGGTGTAGCGGGTATTGTGATTGAAAAACCAAATCTCCCCCTATGGGGGCGGCGTCGCCGCAACGAGCGGCGCATCTGGGGTTTTCCCCGTCGTACTTGTTGTGCTCTTCGCTTTTTCCGGCGGAGTCACAACCTTGAGATTGCTTGGAGGCGCCGGTTTTGCCGGCATTGACATGATAGGCGGATTCACCATGAAATCCTTGAGGATTCCGTCAGGACCGAAGTTCGCGGTCAGCATCTTAATGGAATTCCTCATTTCGTCCGCCGCCTGTTGCGCCTGCTCAAGTCTCCTTCCCGACCCGATGATTCCAAACGGACCAAGAGCCGCTCGTCCCATTATCTTTCCATAGTTCGGCCTGTTCATCCGGAATTCGCTCCGCCACATATACATGGCCATGCGGCCGCCTTCCCCGTACATGCTTAGCTGCATCGGAGCACCAAGAAGCAGGAGCACCTCGTCGAGGGTGGTCTTCCCTTTGATGAGCTTGGGAACAACCTCTTCTGGAGTGAGCGAGGGGCCGATACTGACCAACGACTGCTCAAGACCCCCTATGTCAACCTTCTTGGAGGGCTTTTCTTTTCCCTTGCCGGCTTGAGCCAGCGCCGTTGAGGTGCCGAAGCACCCGAGAATCATGGCGAGAGTAGTCACGATCGCCGCAAACTTATTAGTTTTCATTTGTTTTTTCTGTGGCGACCGCTGGTTTTTGTTGTTTTTGTTTTCGGTCGCTCAATTAAATCGGCGCTGTCGCACTAATCTAATTGAGCGGCCGAACGATTGGTTTTCCAATGAGCAGTAAACTGATTAGACCATATATTTATTTGGCATTTTGTCAATAGGTCTATCCACACCTTTATCCACAGCTTATTAGAAACGGACGGCAGCGTTGTTCAGGAGGGAAATCCGGGCTGGCAGATGTGCAATGAGGTACGTAAATAACAAATTACAAACAATATCTAGTGACCAAGCTAGAGAGTCTTAAGCTGGAAAATCTTTTCGATTTGAATTTGGAAATTGGAAATTGGAAATTTGAATTTGTTTGTGATTTGGGATTTGTAATTTGGTGCTTACATCCCACATTCTGGTTCTTTTACGGGAAGTTATTGAGTGGCTACCTATCCGGCGGAATTTCGTAATAATTGATGAGAAATTTCGCAATGCTCATAAATGGAGCGGTGAGAGAAGTGGCGGCAAACTCTACCCCCTGCGGTTCAACGGCATACAGAAACACAATAAACCGCGGGTCATAGGCCGGAAAGTATCCAAAAAACGAATGCAGAAACCGATCGTTGTAGTATCCGCCTCCTGCAGGATTGGCGATAAGTGCGGTTCCGGTCTTGGCCGCTATGCTGTATCTGTCCATTTTGTACGCGCCGTGCAGGAGCGCCTTATCCACTACTTCAATCAGCATGCGCGAGATTTCTGTGGATGTTTCTGATTTCAAAATCTGCTTTTTATCGCTCCCGCTCTCAACGGAACGGGAAATGCCTGTTCGATACCGTATGCCGGTTGCGACATGCGGAAGCACGAGGTATCCGCCATTACCCAAAGCGGCGAGCGCTCGCACCGTCTGAATGGGAGTGAGCGCGATGCCTTGTCCATAGGACGCGGTCGCAAGCTCAATGTCTCTGCCGCTTTCAAGGTTTCCGACAAGTCCCGCCGCTTCTCCGGGAAGGTCAATGCCGGTTTCTTCCCCGAATCCGAGATTTTTAAAATATTCTTTGAAGCGGTCTTTGCCGAGTTGGAGCGCCACGGTCGCGGCCCCGGTGTTGAGGGACTGGTTCAACGCCTCCTGTATGGAGATTCTCCCGCGGCCCTTGCCGTCAAAATTGGAAATGGTTTTATTATTCAACGTTAAGAAGCCGGCGTCGTAATACGTGCTCGTCGCGGTTACGATGCCGGCGTCAAGACCAGCCGCAATGGTGAGCGGCTTGATAATGGAGCCCATTTCATAGACACTCTCCACAAGCGGGTTGCCAAAACGGCTCTGATCTGTTTCTTTGCCGTAATTATTCGGGTCAAAAGACGGCGCGAGAGCCATCCCGTACACCCGTCCATTCTCCGGGTCCATAATAATGCCCCCAACGCGCGCGGCCGTAAAAGCGTCCTGAAGCTCCGCAAGCGTGTTTTCAAGAAAACTCTCAACCGTCGGTTCAATGGAGGTGATAATGTCGCCCTTCGCGCCTCTCTTGGACTGAACGATATTCTTCACGCCGGAGAAAATCTCGGCAAAAAAATTCTGGCGCAATCCGCCGGCATCGCGGGAGAGCGTATCATTGTAGTATCGCTCCAATCCATATTGTCCGGTGAGCGTGTTTGCGTCAAAACCCACAAAGCCAAGCAGATGCGCCGACAGACGGCCTCCCGGATAGAAACGCCACCGCTCCTTATACAGGTACACGCCCGGAAGTTTGAGCTCCTCAATGCGGGCGCCGGTCTCCGGGGAGAGTTTTCGCGCCAGTCGCTCTTCGCCTCCTCGCCCGCGCCGTGAAGCTTTTAACAGAAACTCATCCTTTTCAAGAGAAATGAATGTTGAAAGCGAGTTCCAAACTTTTTCAGGGTCGGTGATTTCATCGGGACGAATCACGAGATATAATCCAGTCTTAAGCGTGGCTCCCGACACAAGCTCTCCGTTTTTCGCGGAAAAGAAAATGGCGCCGCGATTCCAGAGTTCCTCGTTGGCATGCGCATATTGCCGCTTCCCTTTTTCGGCATAGTCATTCCCGTCCACAATCTGGACGAAATACAATTTGCCAAGAAGCAACAGTGTGGCCGCAATGCACGCAATGCTAAATAACCGCACGCGGGAAAGAAATGGTGGGTTAGATTTCATTGACGGCGGCGGCCGTGCCGACTTTTCTCCCTGAAATGAACCTGACCGCTTTCACATCTTCAAAGCCGCGCTCGTACGCGACGGAAAGAGTTACCGACTGCTTCAATGAGAGATACTCTGACTCAAGTTCCGACACCTTCTCTCCCAGGAGCGCCGTTTCCGTTTCGGCGCCATTCCAGCGAGCGCCGTTTAAGGCGGCGGTATTCATGAGATACACATAATACGAAGAAACGAGAAACGAAAGGCACACCAAAGACCAAAATATGCCTTTGCCGCGCTTCAGAAGCTGTCGTATATTTTTATGAACCGTTTTTTTCATTGTTGCACATATGCGCGTGTTTTTTCCAGTATTCGCAGTTTCGCGCTCCGAGAACGCGGATTGCGAGTTAGTTCATCGCCGGATGGCACGATCGGCTTTTTGGTTATTGCCGTTCCGACTCCCGTTTTATCCAGCTCTCTGAAAAAGTTCTTCACTGCTCTGTCTTCAAGACTGTGAAAGGAAATGACGGCTATTCGTCCTCCGGGCAAAAGTGCGTCCCATGCCTTGGATAGCCCCTCCGTAAGTCCCCGAAATTCGTCATTCACCGCGATGCGAAGCGCTTGAAAGGTTTTCGTGGCCGGATGTACCTTTCTGTGGCGCGATATCGCCGATTCAATAATGGCTCGAAGCTCACCGGTTGTTCTAATTGGCGTCTTCGCTCGCGCCGCGATAATCGCCCCGGCTATTCTTTTTGCGTAACGCTCCTCGCCATATCCTTTAAGCAGTGTTACGAGCGTCTCTTCTTTCCATTCGTTGAGAATCGTTTCTGCCGTAACCGCGTCCGTGTTCGAGTCTTTCGCGAACGTCATGAGGAGCGGCTCATCGCGCATAAATGAAAATCCTCTCCCGCTCTCTTCAAGCTGGAAACTGGAGAAACCGAGGTCAAAGAACGCTCGATTAATTCCCGAAATGCCGAATTCCCGAAGCGCTTGGTCAAGGTGGCGATAATTGATTTGACGAAAGAGAAACCTGCAGTGCGCTCTTTTTCCTTCTCGCGTGAAATTCAGAAGTCTCTGACGGCTTCTCTCTACTGCGTCTTCGTCGGCGTCGAGGCACACAAATGTCGTCGCCGCAGTGTTTCCGTTCTCCGCGTTTCCGCATAATTTCCCACAGAGTGCTTCAGTGTGTCCCCCGCCGCCAACCGTCGCGTCAAGAATCACCTCGCCGCGTTCCCCGCGCAACCCTTCCACAACTTCTTGTAAAAGAACGCTTTGGTGAACCATTGACCGTTAACCATTAACTATTAACAAGATGAGCCGACGTTTCAGTTAAGAGTTAAAAGTTAGCTGTTAATAGTCCCGAGTTGGAGTTCTAGAGAACTCCCACTTGCCCCAGTTTCTCCGCCAAACTATCCGCTTGTTTCTCAACGCCCTCTTTGTACTTCTGCCACTCCTTTTCATTCCAGAGTTCAACGCGGGACTGTACGCCGATAACCGCTACTCTTTCCTTCAGATTCGCTCGCTTTCGCAAAAAATCAGGGATGAGCACACGTCCAATCGTATCCACTTCCGCCTCAAACGCGCCCCCGAGCATGTGACGGTTGAAACTGCGCATGTCGCTTTGGAGCATTGACGATTCTCCGAGCTTTCCCGATATCTTCTCCCACTGCTTCAGCGAAAAAACGAAGAGACAACCGTCGAGTCCGGGCGTGACCACCACCTTCTTTCCCATCTCCGCCCGAAACTTGGCCGGAAGCGAAAGTCGATTCTTCTCGTCTATGGTGTGAATGAACTCGCCGATTAGCATGGGAAATGATTTAGGATTTAGGATTTAGGATTTTTGAAACACGAACGCGAACCCTTGCGCGGCGCGGCACAGTTGCACTCACCGTGACCGGAAGTATGAACTGTTTCCCCCTGTAAAAAACCCTGTATATTCTTTTTTCAATCCGCATATGTTTGGTGTTAAAAGTTAATCGTCAAAAGTTAAAAGTGTACGTCTCCCACTTATTCCCACTTTGTGCATATTCTATAACACTATCCCCCACTATATGGCATTTTCGTGTGGATAACCTGTGCATAACAAAACATGTCTTCCCCCACGGGTAAGAGTCGGGCTTTCCACCGAGAGTCTGACTTTTACCGTCTTTCCGGAGATAACAAAGCAGCCGAGCAAAGCACGCGGCTGTCCGAAAAGTCCAGGCAGTGGACTTATATCCCTCTGACGGAAAACATCACAAGTGGTGGCTTCAAACAAATGACAATATCCATCGTCAAAGACTTCTTGTCGATGTACTCACAGTCAAGAGCAAAGTCATTTTCCAAATGTTGAAGTGTCTTCGCCTGACGGCCATTTATTTGCGCCAAGCCGGTGATATCCGGCTTCACACAATGCCGTAATACGGCTGTCGGAAATGTGTTAATGAATTGGCGGGCCGTGGTAATTTCGCAGGGCCGGGGGCCTACAACGCTCATATCCCCGCAAATGACGTTGAAAAATTGGGGTAACTCATCAAAGCGGTTCCGGCGCAAGAATCGTCCGATTGCGGTGATGCGCGGGTCGCTCTTTGAAGTCAGGTCAATCCCTGCGCGTCCTGTACCGTCTTGCAAGGTTCTGAATTTCAGAATGGTAAACTCCGTCTGCATAAACCCCATACGGCGCTGACAAAAGAACACCGGTTCGCGCGAGGTAAGCTTGATGAGAAGCGCTATCGCGGCAAAAAGCGGAAGCAGGAGAACGATGGCGATACATGAGCATACGATGTCAAATATGCGTTTTGCGTTCAAAGAAACCTCTCTTTCTTTTGTCCGTTCCTACCCTACCAGCGTAAGTGGGAAAATGCAGCAAAAAACAGCGCCTATCTCCAGACGCTTAATTCCATGCCCCGCTATTGCAGTATTTTGCAAAACACTGCAATAGAGGGCGTCATAAAACGATGATTGTATTTTCCAATCCACAATTCTCACCGAAAAGCTGCCCGCCCAGCTTGCGCGGACTAACCGTTTCCCTTCGATCGAAGCATCGGGAAGAAGATGACTTCGCGAATGTTTCTTGCGTTTGAAAGAAGCATGGTCATGCGGTCAATTGATATCGCAAGGCCTCCGGCCGGCGGCATGCCGTATTCAAGCGCTTCAAGAAATGCCTCGTCGCTTGGCTGGGCCTCTCTGTCCCCCGCCTTCTTGTTTTTCTCCTGCACCCAAAATCGTTCGCGCTGGTCAAGAGGGTCGTTGAGTTCCGAGAATGCCTTCACGATCTCCAATCCGCCGACGACAATCTGAAACGCGTCTACCAGCGTCTCATCTCCTTCTTTCTTTTTGGCGAGCGGAATGTAGTTTTTCGGATACTCCGTAATAATCGTGGGTTGGATAAGTTTGGGCCGAATTGCCTTTTTGTAAATGCTATCCATGATTTTCTCCGCGCTATCGGCGGCGTCAGACTTGACGCCAAGTTGCGCTGCCTTGAGAAAAAGTTCATCGTGGGTACACTTCTCGGGATGCGGAATAAGCGCGTAGCGCTGAAGCAATTCAAAATACGTCGCTCGTGTGAACGGCTTCCCGAAATCAAGCTCATTCTTGTCAAAAGTGACGGGTGGCTTGCCGTGCACGCTCTCTACGATGTCTTTAAGCACCCGCTCCACAAGAACTTGCTGTTTCGCGCTGTCGCTGTACGCCTCGTACCATTCAACGGTAGTGAATTCCGGATTGTGCGTCACGTCAATCCCTTCATTTCTGAAACTGCGCCCTATTTCGTACACTTTCGGAAAACCGCCGATGAGAAGCTTTTTTAAATCAAGTTCCGGCGCGATACGCAAATAGAGGTCAACATCGAGCGCGTTGTGGCGCGTAATAAACGGCTCCGCGTTTGCGCCTCCCGCAAGTTCTTGCAGTATTGATGTTTCCACCTCCAAGAACTCTTCCGCGTCAAGGAGTCGCCGCAATGTGCTGACAATTCGAGAACGCAATATGAAGCGAGCGCGTACCTCCTCATTCATAAGAAGGTCAAGATAACGTTTGCGAAAACGTTCCTCTGTGTCGGTAATTCCGTGCCATTTCTCCGGGAGCGAGCGAAGCGTCTTGGTGAGCATGCGCCACTCTTTGACCAAGAGTGTCTTTTCCTCCCTCTTGGTGAGAAAGAGCGCGCCGCGCGCTTCCACGAAATCGCCGATATCCACGGTGTCGTTCCAGAGTTTGAAGAGGTCATCGGAGAGCTTATCCTTCTTGATGAGCGCTTGAAACTTCCCGGTACCGTCAAAAAAATCCGCGAATACAAGTCCTCCCTGCCCACGGAGCGCCATGATGCGGCCCGATAGTATGAGTTCCTTCTTTTTTGCGAGTTTTTTGAAATTCTCTGCCGCTTCCGCAAGCGTCGCGCTGGTACGCGTTGAAACCGGATAAGGATTCATCCCCTTGTCGCGGAGTAGTTGGAGTTTTTTGAGCCGAGTGGCGCGGATTTCCTCGAGGGATGACATGTATCAAATTTCTAGAGGTGATTAGAAATTGCGGAGCTTATTCTATGTGCGCCACCGTGTATGTAACAGCGCCTCCAGGCGTCTTTACGGTTAAGTTCTCGCCCTTTTTCTTGCCAAGAAGCCCGCGTCCCAGAGGAGAATTAATCGAAAGTTTTCTCTGGCCTAAATCGGCTTCCTCCGACCCCACGATTTTATAAGTTACTTTTACCGTGGCGCCGAGCGGCAGGATGGAAACGGTTGAACCGATATCAACCATCTCCGTATGATGCATCTTCATGATGACCGCGGACTGAAGCATCGCTTCGAGTTTCTTGATGCGGTCCTCTATGTTCGCCTGCATTTCGCGCGCCTCCTGATACTCGGCGTTTTCCGAGAGGTCGCCGAGCGACTTGGCGTACTCAAGACTCTCGGCCACTTTTTTTCTCCCCTCTGTTTTCAATTGCTCTAACTCTTTTTTGAGCTCATCATATTTCTCCTTGGTAAGATATTCGCGTGGGTCAGACATATTCACCGTTTGTTAGATGCTGCTAAACTCCAAAAGTGTAGCCAGTTTTTTACGGTAAGTCAACTGTTCGAGGAGCTTTTTAGCTTTCTAGCTTGCTAGCACTTCGTAGCCGCAATCTTTTCCTAAACAGCTAAGAAGCTAGAAAGTTAACAAGCTAATTAGCTGATTTGAGGTACTCCGGCGCATATACTTGAATCCATTCCAATAATTGCCTGCCGACAAACGTCGCACCTATCGTGTTTTCCCGAGGACCTCGTTCCATGATGATGGCAAACGCAAAACGCGGCTTCTCGTATGGGAAAAACCCCGCTACCCACGAGTGCACCAATTTCTTTGAAATGCCGAGTTCGGCGGTTCCGGTTTTTCCCGCGACGCTAACCCCGGGAATGTAAAGCCCGCTTGCCGTGCCTCCAGCCGTCACGGCGTCGCGCATGCCTTCCCGCACAACCTCAAACGCGGACGCATCGATGGGAATGAGCGTATACGCGGGAGAAACATCGTCCTCGTGGAGGAGTCGGGGTTCAAGTAATCTTCCGCCATTCCCCACCGCCGCGATGGCACGCACGACTTGGAGCGGGGTAACCTGAAACCCATATTGCCCGATTGCCGTATGATAGGTGTTGCCGAGATTCCATGATTCGCCGTCAAATGTCCTCCGTTTCCATTCCGGAGTCGGGATAACCCCCGCCTCGCCAAAAAAATCGTTCCCCGGCGGCTCCTCGCCGAAACCGAACATGCGAACGTATTTCTCAATCTTTTCTATCCCCAATCCTCTCTGTTCCTCAAATCCGCCTCCGATTTCATAGAAATACACGTCGGAAGAGACGGCAATGGCTCTTCGCGCATCCACCGCTCCGTGCGCTTTCCAATCCCTAAAAACGCTCGGTTTGTTTCTGTCAAACGGGTTGGGTACGGATATTGAACCAGTGCTTACGATTTCTTTCTCCGGGGTGATGACCCCTTCTGCAAGAGCGGCAAGCGCGATGAATGGCTTTATGATAGAGCCGGGGGTGTATAACCCATTTGTTGCACGATTGAGAAACGGCATCTGCGGACTATCAAGCGCTTTTTGTATAGCGACACGGTCAACGCCGTCGGTGAGTATTTGCGAATCATATTCCGGAAAGCTTACAAGCGAGAGCAATTCCCCGTTCTTCACGTCCATGATAACGGCGGCGCCCCCCGTAAAACCGCGCTCTGTGGCGAGGCGCTCTATGAAGGTATAGAGCGCGCGCGATATTCGCGCGTCAATAGAGAGGGTGACATTTCCTCCGTCCTTTGGCGGCTTGAGGACGCTTTCGGACGCGACGTTGCCGAACGCGTCCGTTTCCACGATTTTAATGCCGTGTTGCGGCGCGATGTATTCGTTGTAGTATTTTTCCACGCCAGCGCGCCCTTCAAAGTCAACTTTGTAATAAAATCCGAATTTATCCTTTGAAGGATATTTCATGAATCCAAGCACATGCGCAAGTCCCGGCTCGCGAAGATACGCACGCTTGGAAAATTCCGGCTCGGTCCGGTCAACGATATTCCACGCGAGCAGAATCTTGTTCCGGTCATAGAGGACGCCGCGCGAGCCGAAAATCAGGCTGTGGCGCAATCGATTCTGCGCGCTAAGGTCTGCGTAGCGTTCGCCGTCGCGTATCTGCAGCGAGAACGTCCGGAGGAGTATGAGAATGAGAGCAACACAAAAAACGCCCCCGAGCATGAGTGCCGTGCGGCGTGAAATTGGCCGTTCAATGCGCCCTTCAAATTGATGCCGGTCAAATTGCGGGAGATTGCTCGCGTCCAGAAACACTTCGTTCGGATACACCTCGCCCCGCGCGCGGCGACCATTCCTCTGTTTGCGCAAGAAACGCATGAAATTACGCATGTCGTAATAATACTAGAACCGCGCGCAACGCGCGCCCATCACTGCCGCAATGCGTACCAGCGCATTCGACGCTTCAGGGCCGATAAAACAATATACAATGACACGGAAATAAGTGAAACGACGAAGGCAAAACCTCCGTAACGGGAAAGCGGCACTCCGTAGAGAAGGTCCAGAAGGAGCGCCGCGAAGAGCATTTCAAGGAAATACTCAAAAAGGAAGAAAAAAATTGCGCCGCTAAGCAGCACCGCCCACCACGGCAGAATGAACACCGCGGCTATAAGCAGTGCATCGGTGATGATCCGCCAAAACACTCGACGATACTCCTGTGTCATATGCTACTGCGGCAAGGCCGCTTTCCCGCTGCCCGATTCTTCGCGACGCGCGACTTCGTCAACTTCTTGTATCTCCAAAAGGCGCAGAGATTCAAGCGAAATCGGATTTCTGAAGCGAACGATTTGGAACGAATCGGCCTCGTTGGCCTCTACAGCGGCCACCACTGCAAGCACGGCGGGATTAAAACCCGGCATCGTCACGTAATCTCCGGCCGCGACCGGCACCCCTTTCGGCAGCACCGCCCTGAATTCTCCGCCACCTCGTCCTTCTGCCTCGACGGGAATGGTGGCGTTTCCATGAAGGATGACCACGTCCGTTTTTACTCCTGCCGTGGAGAAAAATGCAACGAGCGACGTGTGAGAAAATACCGCGCTCACACTGCCGAGTGCCACGGACCCGAAGAGCGCGAGGTCGCCCATACGCACGCCGTCTTCTGAACCGATGCTTATGACGGCAGTGTCGTATGGAGATTTGGGAGGTGTCGCGAGAACCGCGGCGACGCGGCGTGCTTTTTGCCCCTCCACACCGCTTCCGAGCTGTTCCTTGAGAATCCTGTTTTCGGAGAGCAGAATCTCCCGATCAAGGAGAAGCGCTTCTGTCCGCGAGAGTTTCGCGGAAAGTTCCCGCGCGTTAAGCATCAATTGCCTTTTGGACACGAAGAAAAAATAAAACTCCTCTGCCATACGGACGGCGGAAGACTTCGCCTCCAGAAATGGAGCGGCGGCGATAGCAGTGGCTCTCTGAAGCGCGGCGGGATACGCGACGTAAAAGATGGTGAGCGCAACTAAAAAGCATACCGGAATCCAAAACTCCGCGACGAATTTCCCTCTTTTTGCGCTATGCGTGAAGCGGTAATTCATCTCTGCTCTCAATAAGCACGTCTTTATAACGCTCAAAATCCTCCAGGATGATGCCGGCGCCACGCGCGACCGCTGTCATGGGGTCGTCGGCACAATGCACGGGTATGTTGATGTTCTCTGCCAAGAGCTCGCCCAGTCCGCGCAAAAGTCCTCCGCCTCCGACAAGGTAGAGTCCGCGTCCGATGACATCGGAAACTATCTCGGGTGGCGTGGTCTCAAGCACTTCCCGCACCGCTTCAATGAGGATGTCCACCGAGGATGTGATTGCTTCCCGCACGTCGGCGTCGGTGACGACGATTTCGCGTGGAAGGCCGGTTACGAGATCGCGACCGCGGATGGCGGCCTCAAGCGGCGCCGGTAACGGCAGGACGGAACCGATAGCGATTTTGAGATTCTCAGCGGTTTTCTCGCCGATGAGCAGTTTGTGCTCTCCCCTAATGAACGAGATGATGTCCTGATTGAACTTGTCGCCCGCGACCTTCATGCTTTTTGAGCGTACAATGCCCCCCAGTGAAATAACGGCGATGTCGGATGTGCCGCCGCCTATGTCAACTATCATGTTCCCCACCGGGTCGTTCACCGGAAGGCGTATGCCAATCGCGGCGGCCATGGGCTCTTCAACGATGAACACGCGGCTCGCGCCGTTGTTCCTGGTCGCGTCGCGCACGGCTCTCGTTTCCACGTTGGTGATGCCGGACGGAACTCCGACAACGACGCGCGGACCGAGCAGTTTGCGCGAATTCGCTTCGGCGCGCCGGATAAGGTACGCGAGCATCTCCTCCGTTACCTCAAAATCGGAGATGACGCCACCGACAAGTGGCTTCACCGCCACGATGTGCGCAGGAGTGCGGCCAAGCATCTCTCGCGCCTGCGCGCCGACAGCGACCACCTGCCCGGTCTTCTGATTCACCGCGACGACGGACGGCTCATTGATGATGATGCCCTGCCCGCGCATGTACACCAGAGTGTTTGCCGTGCCGAGGTCTATGCCGATATCGTTGGAAAGATATCCGTTCATCCGGTCCCAGTGTTTTTTGAGGTGTTCCTTGAACATAGGCGGTGTTGGCATTATATACGAATATCCGTATACGCAAAGCTTTTCAGACACGACACCATGCGTCCCGGGAAATACGATGACAATAACGCAAAGCGCTGTCATCGTGACCCAGAAGTCCGCCGAAAAACGCGGCCTCTACGCTGGAACAGCTCCGAATTCTCCGCCTGTATCTCTTCGCGTGGCAATCGCGCTCGGGGACACGGACGTTTGCCTACTGGCAAATTTCTATTCTTTATAGGAGCGGTACGCTTTTTCGAATCTTTATTTCACCTCGTCCGTAAAAATCCTGAAAAAGTCTTGCGAGGATACAGGTATTCGCTTTTCACTCGCGCCGGCGCGCTCCGCAATGTTCCCGAAATGCGATTACCGCTTCAGGGGAGATGTGTAGAGTTCTCTACACGCCGCCGGCGGTCCTAACCACGGCGGCTTTATTTTCTACTTTTTCTCACCCTCACGCCGCCATCTAGTACTCAATTAACTTAATTTTGCACCCGATAAATCTGAATATATCTCTGAAGTTTGGCTTTGTTAAGCCATTTCAACCGCTGTATGAAGGGC
>MHSB01000005.1 GCA_001821155.1 Candidatus Taylorbacteria bacterium RIFCSPLOWO2_01_FULL_50_130
TAGTATTGGTATCATGCGTCAGCTAAGATTATTCAACCTATAACCACGCGCTCGGTTGGAGAAACGCCCTGCGCTTGCGCAGGGTAGTTTACAGGGAGTACTTTGGTCCTTGTCGGAGGAGGGACTTATTCCCCTTAATAAAGTGGGTCAGTGGCTTGTTAGATTCCCCATCCAGCCCCGTAGTTTGCGGCAAACTACGGCTGGAACACTCTCTTTAAGAAAGGGGGAATAGGAGGTGTGGATACTTATGCGCATAACCCCTCACACTCCACCAAGGCAACTCCCGAAAAATTTGCAAGGCAATGAACCAAGATTAGTTTCCTGGAGACGAAAGCGACCCGTTCCGCCATGGCGGAACGGGTCGCGTTGCATCCCATTGCGGAGAAAGAAAACCTAGCACGTGCACTTGCTCTCGGCTTCGCTGCACTTTTTGCACTTCGGCACGCAGTGGCTGCCGCCGCACGCATGAGTTTCAACGCGTGCCAGAGATTCTTCCCCGCACATGTCGCACTTGTATCCGTCCGTGGGGCCTTCGCACTTTTTGCAATTCATAGGGGTAGGCGCTAAATACTTTTTTTATCCCGTTAGAGACAGGGCGCGGGCGATTATTTCGTCGCGGTCTCTATAGTTGCTGATTGATACCATCACCTCATGGCGTTCATCCTGTCGCCCAAAAGCGCTCTCGACCTCTTGCGGGATTCATTCGACCTTTCGCGAAAGCATATCATAGAACGTCTCGCCGGTGTACTTTTTCATCGGTGTGGCTCGCATCGAATCACGCGACATTATGGGGGCGTTTTCGTCTCGGATAATCCCTTTTTTTCTTTCAGACGTTTTGCGGTATACTGGCCTTGATGCATTTCAACGATATGCTCCATAATTATCACACAATGACTTGGTCCGGATATATTTGATTATGATTTTTTCTAGTCAGCATTGTTTTGACGTATTTATCTAAATCACCTAGACTTACGTATTTCATCCTTTTCTGACATTCCCGCGTAGGCGGAATCCAGTATTGGGTCGTTTGTTAAAGCCCTGGATTCTCGTTCCCCGCCTTCGCGAGGACAAGCTTCATGGGAATGACACCGATTGCGTAAGTCCTATCACCATGAAATATCTTCACCAATTCATAACAAAGAAAAATATGCTCTTTATGGCCATTTTTGCGATTCTTGGATTTATCGTCTTACAGATTCCTGCGGCAGAACTCATGGGGTCGAAGGTCAAGTTTACCGTTTATGACGCTTTTGCGCCTGTCGCAGGTTCGTTTATAGGAAGCATTCCAGGCGTTATAGCTGTCTTCCTTATGCAGCTTTTTAATTTTCTGATTCATGGAGCGCAGATTGAAGATGCCGGAACAATTATTCGCTTCTTTCCCATGCTCTTTGCCGTACTCTACTTCTCAAAGAAAAGAAAAGCGAATCTCATTGTCCCGCTCTTGGCCATCACCGCATTCATCGCGCATCCAATCGGTCGAACAGTGTGGTACTTCTCGCTTTTCTGGCTTGTTCCCATTGCCGCACATTTCTTTCGCGACCGATTTCTTCTTGCTCGCGCGCTTGGCGCCACGTTCACCGCGCACGCGGTTGGAGGCGCGCTGTGGATATGGGTCTTTGCGCTTCCCGCCCCAGTCTGGGATTCCCTTATTCCCATCGTGATAGCGGAACGATTACTTTTCGCGCTCGGCATCAGTGGGTCGTTCATTCTCGTTAACAATCTTCTTGGCTTTTGGGAGAAAAAACGTTTTCTCTACCCCGGCTTTTCCATTGACCAAAAATATCTAGCCCCCGCTCTTCGCGGTGATACACAACATGCGGCTACGACATCTTCCACGACGTAAGACGCGTTTTATCGCATTTGTCGCCGCGAGCATTGACGGACGCATTTCACTGTCAGAAAGGACATTGCCACGATGGACAAGCAAGGAGGATTGGCGATTTTTCCAGCACGCAATTTCATGGGCGGACGCCGTTGTTGTCGGCCGCAATACCTACACAGCGGCTACAGTACGATTGCGCAGAAGAAATACGTTTGTTCTCTCAAGACGCTTTTCAGGGATGATACGCAGGGGAAATGTAACATTCGTGAATCCGGCGAATTCTGACCTCGCGTCTTTATTTGCAATGTATAAAACAGTAGCCGTGCTAGGCGGCGGAGCGGTATATCGCTTCATGCTCCAAAGCGGGTTTTTGGACGAACTCTTTGTTACCGTTGAGCCGCTCATCTTTGGGCGCGGGAAAGAGATGTTTGTCGGCGGCACTAGGACAGTTCGAACGCGCTTGCTCTCTATCCGAAGACTTAATCGAACCGGCACGCTTCTACTCCACTACAAGATCAATCATCCCAAACCATGATTGTCCAACCTATCAAAACCCGTGTCTTTCAAGAGGGCGACGATTTGTTTGCTTTCATCACGGCTTATGTTAAAGAACTTACGGAAAGAGCGGTAATTGTTGTTACCTCCAAAATCGTCGCGCTCGCAGAAAAACGGACGGCTATAATCAAAAATGCAAAAACCAAGGAAAATTTGATACGCGCAGAAAGCGAGTTTGCCATTCCTACCAAGTATGTGTGGCTCACCGTAAAAGACGGAATGGTTATGGCTTCTGCCGGAATTGACGAATCAAACGCAAACGGCAAACTCATTCTCTTGCCGAAAGATAGTTTCAAAACGGCCCGCCTCTTACGCAACAAATTACGACAAAGATATGACGTAAGAAACCTTGGTGTGCTGATAACTGATAGCCGTACGGTGCCGCTTCGCGCCGGAGTGACCGGCGTTGCGGTGGGCTACGCGGGCTTTCGCGGCATTAAGGACTACCGCGATACACCGGATATTTTCGGCAGAAAGTTTGAATTTTCTCGAACAAATATGGCCGACGGTCTTGCCGCCGCCGCAGTGTTAGTCATGGGTGAAGGGAATGAACGGCAACCCTTAGCGATTATTGAAAGTGCCCCGGTAGAATTCTCTGATAACGTAAACCGTCGAGAGCTCTATATAGATATCCAGGAAGACATGTACCGTCCGCTTTTCTCAACATTTCCAAAACATTGAGGAGACGATGATGCGGAATGGCTTCCTAAGCAATGCTTCCATGGTGGCTTTTCAGACAGTTTCCAGGAAGATTCCTGCCGTTACCGCCCCAATCCACGCTAGACAAAGGCATCGAACTTTCTACTGTTGAGGGCGCAATTGGATTGACTTCGCGGTGACGCTTCCGTCAGAATTGGCGGTTCCGTTTACAGTGATGTTGTTGCCGACTTCAAGATCGCTCAATGCGCCTGCCACAGATTTCGTGATTTCGGTTGAGTCGGAAAGAAACACGATTTTTGAACCGCCGTTCTGCAGTTTGACGGTTACGCTTTTACTTGCCCCGTAGGGAGCTTGCTCTCCTTCGGGGTCGTCTTTGGCGATGATTTCTCCGGCTGTAAATTCGCCTCCGCCTCTTTGGCCACTACCTGCTCCACCCCGAAAACTGCCGGCATTTGCGCCGAGTTCCTGCCCGCCTAAGTTTCGCCGAGAGAAATTTTGGCGGGTGCTTTCGGCGTATTTCATGCCGCCAAAGAAAGCTCCTCCACCGACCACCACTGCTGTTGCGATTACGATTACTATTAATTTATTCATACGACTTTTAATTTGGTTATGATTAAGATCGTTCGACCAAAACGATCTATTTTATTTATTCATATCTCAAAGCTTCAATGGGATTAAGCGATGCCGCTCTCCGAGCCGGGTAATAGCCGAAGATAATTCCGATTGCGGCAGACACGCCAAAGGCCAGGAGTATTGTGGAAAATGAGACACTCGTTGCTATCCCAGCGAAACTGGAAACAAGAATCGATAGAATCCAACCGAGAGCGACACCGGCCACTCCTCCAAGAAAAGTTAGCATAACTGCTTCCGAGAGAAACTGCATTGAGATATCTTTTTTCTTCGCGCCTATGGCTTTGCGAAGCCCGATCTCCCGTGTGCGCTCGGTGACGGTCGTGAGCATCATGTTCATAATTCCTATGCCTCCTACGATAAGCGAGATTCCGGCGATAGCGGCAAGAAAAATGGTAAAGGTATCTGTCACCTGCGTGAGCGCTCCCAAAATATCCGCTTGCGAGACAATGGAAAAATCAGGGCTTTGAGGGTCAACGCGGTGTTTTGCCACAAGCACGGCGGTCGCCTCTTCCTGAACTTGGGGCATAAGTTCTTTTGTTTCCACGCTGATAGCAATCGTTGAAAGAAAATCTGCCCCAGCAAGTATTTTTTGCATAGTGGCAAGGGGCACGAAAACCGCGTCATCAGGATTAAAGAATCCCGCGCTTCCCTTTGCTTGAAGCACGCCGACAACTTTGAAAGTGACTTTGTTGATGCGAATTGTTTTGCCAATCGGGTCCGAATCGGCAAAAAGGTCTTTGGCAACCGTGGGTCCCAGTACCGCCACCCGGCCCATACTGCGTAGCTGGTTCTCCGCGATAAACGAACCCTGTTCAACGGAAACATTTCGAACCTGTGGATATTCTGCGGTCGCTCCGATAATGGTTGAATTTGTATTATTGCCCGATGCAACTATTTGGAAACGCCGCTGAAGCTCCGGCGAGACATACGCGACTCCGGCAATCTGTTTAAGTACTTCTGCGTCATCGTTCGTGAGCGTCTGCGCAGAACCGCGGCCAGAAGAAACAATGCCTCTGCCGGGCTGGACGACACCGGGCAGTACGGTGAGAAGATTTGACCCAAGCCCCTCAATGCTTGATTGAATTTGCCCGCTTGCGCCCTGTCCGATAGAAACCATGGCGATAACCGATCCAATGCCGATGACAATGCCAAGAATCGTGAGGCCAGACCTCGCTTTGTTTGCGGAAAGAGCGGCGTATGTTTCTTGTAGAATATCTTGGACTTTCATTTTGTGCCGTGATTACCTACCCCGTACCGAACTTGTTCTGGTGCGGGGTGATTATTGATGACGCGCCGATTTTTGACTTTGCCATCTTCCACGATATTTCCGTCTCGAATATTGATGATGCGCTCGGCATGCTCGGCGACATAGGGTTCATGGGTGATTAAAACAATGGCTCGGCCTTGCTCTTGATGAAGTCTCTGAAAAGTATCAAGTACCATTTCGCCTGTTTTTGTATCCAAATTTCCTGTCGGCTCGTCAGCGAGCACAAGCGTCGGGTTATTCACGAGGGCTCGGGCAATGGCGACCCTTTGCATCATTCCGCCAGAGAGCTGGTTTGAATAGTGATTCCAAAAGTTTTCCGGGAACGCTGAACCGTGCAGAGCTTCTTTCGCTTTACTTTCTCGTTCTTCTTTTGAGACACCGGCGTATACCAAGGGCAGTGTCACATTGCGAAGCACGGTGGCGCGGGGGAGAAGATTATATGCCTGAAATACAAAACCGATTTTTTGCATGCGAATGTCGGCCAGCTCGTCATCGGAAAGTTTTGACACATCCTTATTGTCGAGAAGATACTCTCCGCTTGTTGGCGTATCCAAGCATCCAATAATATGCATGAGTGTTGATTTGCCAGAACCAGAAGGCCCCATGATGGCCACGAACTCACCGTCATTGATTTTGAAGGAAATATTCTTGAGCGCGTGGGTTTCCACCTCTCCGCTTTTATAAATTTTTGCGATGTTTTTGCACTCGATCATAATTAGTGATTAGCGGGGGACGCTTCCTCCGCCACCGCGGAATCCTCCGCCACCAGTTCCGCCACCGGGAAGACCGGGGATTGCTGTTGAGTAGGCTGGGTGGCGGTTGGCTGAATGGTTCTCGTTACAATTACATCTCCTTCCTTAAGGCCACTCATAATTTCGGTAAATTCATCGCTTGCAGTTCCGATTTCAACCGGCTGACGGCGGGGAGAATTTTTAAGGATTGCCCCAGTAGTATTTGCGGCAAGAGCTATACTGCGATCATCGCCATCAACAATTTCCACATAACTCGTCCCGCCCTGCGATTTCACCGCCGAGTTTGGAACGAGAAGAACATTCGGTTTTGCTTCGGTAATAACTGCGGCTGATACGCTCATTGCGGTTTTTATCCGATCATCCTGCGTGTCAAAACCGATTTTGACGGTGTAGGTGACAACGCCTTGCGAGACAGTTCCCACTGCATCTACTTCAGCAACCTGCCCTGTTATGGTAAGGTCTGGAACCGCGTCAAAAGTGAGCGTGACTTTTTGGCCGGCTTTGACTTTGGCAACATCGATTTCATTCAAAGAAATCTCTGCAATCTTTTGTTTAGTGACAAGGGTAGCGACAGCTGCTCCTGCTGAAGCGGTATCTCCTTTTTTGGCGTTGACTTTTGCGATGACACCGGCAAATGGAGCGCGGACATAATGATCAGCCAAAGTTTGTTTTGCGGTAATCAGAGCATCTTCTCTCTGTTGAATGGTTATTTTCTTGGCGCGGATATCAAGGTCGTCCGGCCCTTCTTTTGTTTTTGCGAGGGATAGCTCGCGTTCTTTAATAGTAGTGTCGACGTCTACGATTGCTTCACGCGAATCTTTAAGAGAACGTTCTATGGAAAGAAGGCCTACAAGCAGGCTGTTGGTTTTACTCGTATACGAGCTGATATTTGACTGAAGGAAGGAGACTGCGGAGGGAATAATTAAATGGCGAAGTTCCATAGCATCCTGCACAAAGTCAATAAAGTTATCTGTTGCTTTTATCGCTTCGGCAATGAGCGCTATCGCATCATATGTTTCTCTAATGAGCGCCTCTATCGTTTGTACGTCTGATGTCCGCGAGGAAAGTTTATAAGAATCAAAGTTCTTTGCGTACGCGGCGCGGGCCTTGTTGTAAGAAGTATAGACGTCGTCCTTATAGCGAATGCCTTTACTCCGTTCATCGTTCTGTTCGGAGGTTTGATTGATGTACCATGTAATATTGTCCTGGTTTGCATCAATGGTTTTGGCGAAAAGCGCGCTCTCGAGCCCTCCCATAATGCCAGGAAGGTCGAGAAATGCGTTTGAAACGGAATTGAATCCATCCTCATACGCCTTTTTGACATTATCCTCGGCCTTCTGTTTTGACTTTTTGGCTTGATCCAGAGAATTTTCGGCCTGAAGCAATGTGAGTTCATCAAGCGGTTCAAGCGCTTTGTCCAATTCCAGCTTGGCGGTTTCCAAGCTTGTTTCGGCATCGCGAACCGCGCGTTCAGCATCTCTTGCGTCAATCGCCGCCAAAGTCGCTCCCGTACCAACCTCCTGTCCCAGCTTCGCATATACAGCGGTTATTTCTCCGCTTGCCTTTGGTTTTACATCCACTTGGTTGGAAGCGGATACTTGGCCGCTTCCAGAAATGGAAACAATAAGAGTACCATTTTGAACCTGCGCGGTGGCGTAGCGGATTGCGCCATTACTGCTGAATAAATTTCCGAAGCCCCAATAACCAATACCGGCAATCAGCAAGAATGCGATGCCTGAGGTAAATTTACGTTTTTTTATTTGTGTGAATAATTTTGAAATCATAATTAAAAGAAAGGAATCGAGCGGGAGCGTTTATACGGCAATCCTTTTGCTTCTCCGCCAAAGACCCGTATCAACTTGGCCTCGATCTGTCCCTCTTCGTTAGGAGAGCCGATGATAACCACGCGATCGCCAACCTTCAGCCCGTCCTTAATCGTTTCTCGACCTTTTGTGATTGTAGTGTCTTCAGCGGTAATGATCACTTTTTCTACATTCTCGCGGCCCTTGACCACAAAGCCGTTGTCTTTGATTTCAATAATTTCTCCGAACGCGCCGTGACCGCCGATAAAGTCACCGGCCGGGAATCTTTGCCAATCACCCAAGAATCCGCCTCGGGGGCCAGCGAAGTTTTTATGATAATTATCCGCCCAACGATAAGAGTATCTGGCCTTGAGCGTACCGACCTTAACGCCGGCGCCGAAAACCAGGACAAGAATCACGAAACCGGCGAGTCCGATAATGACCCATTTAAGAACATCGCGATTCTGAAAGAATTTTTTTACCTGCCCCGTTGCGATGCGAAGCATCTGCTTCGGGGTTGTTTTTTCTTCATTCATATTTCTAAGCTAATTGTCCCGTGTGTAGGAGATAGTCGACCAGCAATCTCTTTTTGTAAAGAAACAGACGCAAGGTAAAGATTGCCAAAATCATGTTTATGGTAAATAAGACAATTCCCATAACCGGCAATGATTCGGCAATGGTCATGGCAGAATCAGGCCATATTGAAAGGAAAGTTCCGAGGTCATTCATTGCAACTGATATAAACTGGAGAACCCCCGATTCGGCTATTTGCCCAGAAAACAATGTCCAAGAGAACGGCGCGGCAACGAGTGAGACTGTTAAAAGAGCCAGGAATCCAAACGCCAGCCTCTTGGAACTTCGCAGTTCCTGTTCACGCTTTATCGCAAGGAGAATGCGGTCAAAAAGCCCTGCCGGTGGCTTTGGCGGTTCAAGATGGGTAAAGAGTTTTTCGTAATCTTTGCGCATGGTTTTTGCCTTATTTACTAGTACGACAAAGGGATGCATTTTTGTGCATCCCTTTGTTTGGTAAGTAATTTTTACGATTTTTAAGTGAGCAACTCTTTGAGTTTGATGAGGGCTCTTCGGTGGCGCGATGTGATGGTATGAAGCGGTTCGTCAAGAGATTCGGCAATTTCTCGAAAATTAAAGTGGTCGTTATAGCGCAAGAATAAAACCATGCGGTATTTAGGCGACAGTTTCTCCATAGCCAATGTAAGTATTTGCGCCATTCCGGCTTTCTCTAAAAGTTCTTGGGGAAGCGGACATGGGTCTGCAAGCGTTTCGGTGATAATATTTTCTCCATCTTCGTTTTCAAATTCAGAAAATGGAATCGCCTTTTTTCTCTTGAGGTGGTCAAGGGCGGTGTTTTTCGCAATAGAGAAAATCCAGGTCTTGAAATTCTTACTTTGATCAAATCTCTTGATGTAGCGCCACACTTTCACAAAGACCTCTTGCGTTACATCATTCGCATCCCGTTCACCGCCCACATATCTACAGGTGAAAGAGTATATCGGCTTGAGATAACGTAAAACCAATGTTTCAAACGCTTTTTCGCCTCCGCAAAGATAATCAGCGACAAGTTGCGTATCGGAACGATTTTGCATACGTATCATATGGGTAATTAAGGCGAAACGTAACCAAAATAGATGCTGGTAGACAGTTTGAACAAATTGTCGTTGCGATGATTGAATCGATATTCCACTTCCTTAAGATACATCGGGAAATGATATTTGGAAACTCCGCGTAATTGTACAGAATATGTTTAGCGAAACTCCAGAAATCTTCTATCCCACGAAAAAATGTAAGTCGTATGGCTGTTTTTCTTTCTCTTTCCCTAGCTACACTTTACTTGGGTAAAGTGTAGCGCGCGACTCTAGCTAACTTTGTCTAGTACGTTTCCACGCGATGCTCTTTGATGAACGAGAGCGAAGCGTCAAAAATACCGAGAAATGCCTTGAACGGCACCTCAACGAGAAAGTCCAAAAAAAGGACAAAGACGTTGATTGACGCGAATCTAATGCTAAACCAGCGCCCTGTTTGCACTATTGGGAAGACAAACAAATTCCAGACAAGCCCGAAGGTGCTTGGTTTCGTCCGGTCCGGCTCCCAGCGCCGCGCGCCGCGCCTGATACGCAGGCCAAAGTAACTCACAAGCGTTAGGAACACAAAAAAAAGCAGAATACTTACGACATTGAAATGAAGCGCGACAAGAGCCCACAGAATCGCTCCAAATGACGCCGCGAAAAGAAGAACATAAAAGCAGGCGACGAAGAAAAATGTCGTCGAGGAGCCCGGCGGGCGTATGAATACTCGCTTCATTTCCTTGCCGTGCACGACGGCGGACACCCCGTCGATGACGCGTTCTACTCCTCTTTTTCCGCTTCCAACGAACATTACCATGGAAAGCAGAAGCGCCGGATGGAATACGGCGTTGGTCCCCAGCGCGAAATAGCTTACCGAACTTAAAATGAAGTACTCATATGGAAACTCAAGGAGGAGTCCAAGGGCAATCTTGGTAAGTAGAAGATAAATGACCGCGCGCTTCCCGCTTTTACGCAATATGCTCTTCTGCTGACTCTGTTTCTTCTCAATGATGCCGCGCGAGATCTCGCGCAACTTTTCCTCGTCTTCAAACACGAGCTCCGCGCCTTTTCCGTAGGAGCGCAAGATTTCCAGGAGCACCGCATGATACAGCGAGTGATTTTTGAGCCGCGTGGAGACCGTCCACACCAATTGATTGAGGGTAACACTTTCTGCCGTCTTGAGAGCAAAGGACACCTGGCTTGAAATCCGCGAAAGTTTCTCATCGTTTACATCGTTTCTCACGACTTCCGGCACGAGGAACAGCAAAAGCGCGTAGAGCAGACCGGACTGATCCTCGGAGAGGAAACTCCTTCGGCAGGCGGCATAGGTAATGAGCGATTGGTTTTTTATACTCCTATCCTGATACAGAACAAACGGCTCGCTTGAGCGGAAAAATGAATCCACGACAAGCTCGGTTACTCTGTCGGGATAGAGAAAGCGTTCAATCTCAATTGCCGCAAAGTCAAGTGAAAGAGACGTGGCAAGTCCTCCTTTTCCGAGAAATGTCCACTTGCGAATAATTTGAAGCAGTGGGGTGCTCTTTGCTTCCGGGACCTTATTGTTGGGAAGATAGCCGCTGCTCACGAGGTCGCGCAACAGCGCAATACCAACGTCCTGCGACGACTTCTCGAGGTAGAGCTGGCGGTTTACGATGCGCTTAATGGCGCTTCGCCGGATGAGATGATACTCTTTATAGTCCACAAGCGAGCGCACCTTTTCATACATCGCGCCGAAACGGCCGGTGAGGTGTTCCACCGAAATAAACGGGCCAATCTCTTCGCCTGCCTCACTGTCTGGGGAAAGTCCGCAGAGTCGCTTCATCTCTTCGCTAACCATGATGGAGATATCGTTTAATGCGTGAGCAATGCTTCGGCCGCCGCAAACGCCAGAGCTGTGAAAAAACAACTGACAAAGGCGAGAAGTCACATGTCTGACGAGCGGGCGGTGAGGAAAGCGGGAAATACGGTGCGTATTTCGAGATTTCCGAACCGTTCCTGAACAGCACGACACTTGACTTCGCAACCGTCAAGAATTTTTGGACAAGCCCTAGGAAAGGTGCGCGGCGACGAGCTTGGTCATCTCAAACATATTGACAGTGTTCTTCCCACCGAACACTTTTTTCAAGGCCGCGTCCGCATTAATATTGCGCTTATTCGAGGGGTCCTGAAGATTCTTCGCTTTGATATATTCCCACAATTTTTTCACGACCTCTGAGCGCGGCATCGGTCCCTTGCCGACAACGACCGCGAGGTCCGCGCTCACATTGAGCGGCTTCATAAAGGCAGTATTTGCTTTTGACATACGTGTAACGGCTACTAAGTAATGGAATTAGTCTAGCACAGACGCAAAAAACTGCCATCCGCACGCGGATGGCAGTAAACTTCGTTACTTTGCCGCTGGGTATCAAACCCTATGGCAGGTTGATTGAGCCCGTCCTGCTGGAAGCGGGGCTTCAAACGGAATTCGCTTCGCTTGCCCAGCCAAGCGCCAAGGACACGGGGCATTCATGTAATGAGGTAAAAGCGATTTCAAGCTCCTAAACAGAGGATTCTGCAAATTCCATAACCTCCCTCCCCGGCAGGGCGTATACTTTTGGGAAAGAGGACTCCCGGGAACCGGTCTCAAAAAAAGGATCCTTTTCCCCAAGGGCAAGGCCCATGAATGTTCCGTCGGTACTCCATACTCCCCCGCCTATAAGCCCCATGGGCGCGTTCGGCCTAATGTTCCACGACTCCTCAAGACGCTTCATTACTTCAATACCATAGAGCGTGCTTCCCACATGGACTTGCAAAGCATCCGCGTCAGTACAGACGACGAGGAGAGGATGACCAATTTCTCCCATTTTCCCCACCTTTGGATCCGGCGAAGAAGTTAGCAACGCGAGGCGCTTCGCCGAGGAAAGCGCGCGTGATGATGGCAAAAGTTCCGCCAAATTTCTCCTGGAATCCCGGCGAGTCACAAACGCGGGAATGTCTGCCCCGTTCTTGAAGCGGACGGCGACTTCGCTCTCGTTTGCCACAAGCAAAAGTGAAGTGATGACTCTGTCCGCGACAATCGCGCCGGCTCCGATTGTGACGGACGTTCGTACGCGCACGGTGCGACCAATTGCCGTCATAATTGTCGAAACAATTCCCGGAGAATCTATGCCGGAAGATGCGACGGTGGCTTTTGTTCGGGTGAATAAGAAAACTTTGTTCATTTTTCTCCCCTCTGTTCGGTTTTCAGCGTCTAAAATCAATACTACCCGCAAAAGTTAAAGACGCAAGCGGAACATGCGGGAAGTCGCGGCGCGAAAATTGACATGAAGAATGAAGAGAGAAGATTCACTCTTCGGTGAAAAATTAGCGATTCGGCCGCCCTCCTTTGCCTCCTGCGCTTCTGGAGAAATAGGCGACAAGGCCGTCATACATTGCCTGGGCTTCTATATGTACTCGGGTGCTCGTCGCGCCGATCTGGTAGTTGAGGAAATCGCAGGCGGCGACTATATTGGTGATGAAATACGATTCCGTAAGGATGCCGGGAAGACTTCCATACACAGTCATTCCATAACCGTCACTCTTGATTCCCTTATCAGGAAGTCCAAGCGCTGAAACAAGAGACGGGTGAATGTACTGCGCAAATGCTTTGTCATTCTTTTGCGTCACAAAACTCTGGGTGTAATCGGTGGACGTATTCAACGAACCGTTGTGATGAATTGATATGAGTACGTCCGAACCCGCCCGTTCGGCATCGGCAACCCGGTCGCTCCTCGATGAAAGTTGCGCCACCTCGTAGCCAAGTCCGCCAGCGGCGTCAATCTGCGCCTTGAGTAGCGTTCTGACGGCGAGGTTGACATCCGCCTCAAGAGCTGCCGTTTCGCCACAGTACCCCACCGCCCCCGTTTCCCCTCCGCCGTGTCCAGCATCAAGCGCAATGACCTTCCCCTCAATTGGGGAAACGGCTCCGGTTGGAGATGCAACGAAGACGAAGATGGTCAGCGCAAAAAAAGACAACATAAAAGTTTTTCCTTTCATATGCTTGAAGTTAGCCGGTAGAAACCGACGGTGTTCGGGTACAGTATAGCATAATGATTCGGAGGGCAGGTAGCGAAAAGCATGGAAGTCGGCTTGGCTTGTTTCTATTTCCTTGTATAATACCCTTGAAAGCTCTTTGTGTTGCATTGCAAAGAGATAATGGCGGGCGTAAATCTGCCGCCACAGAAACCACAAAAACAAGAAAGGAGCGTCATATGGCAGACATGTCTACCGGCGAGAATCATCCGCCGCCCAGGATACCCGGAAACATTACCGTCGCGCGGATTAGCATGCTTATCCGCGACGTAGCGAGCATTTCGTTTGTGCTCGGCGACCCGGGTGAACAGAAGGTCCCCCCATCCTATCTCGACCAAATTAGAGGGGAAATACTCAAAATATACGGTCGAGAAATTCCTCCGCTTCCTCCGCGAAATCCCGACGGGAAGAAAGCGTGGAAGCCCGGGAGCTTGGCAACATACATAAAAAATAGGTTAAATCCACAAGCAGTATGAGCTCCTCCCGCCTCCAAGCCCGTGTGTTCGTCACAAATTAGCGAACCGCGGGCTTCCTTTTTTCTAGATTTCTAATTCTACCGCCGCTCTTTTGCGCGTTAGTTACGACTGAAATTGGGAGATAATCAGACTCAACCATCGAGAGGAGTTGAAAAACTGCCAGCCAGGGAATCGAACCCCAATTTTCTCCTCCAAAGGGAGACGTCCTACCGTTAGACGAGCTGGCAATATAAACTTACAACCGACAATCTACAACTTACAACGACGGAACAAGAAAGACAATGAAGCGAAATTAGTGTTGGCAGTTGGCGGTTGGCGGTTGTCTGCCAGCCGGTGAGGCAGGGCTGTTGGTCAATTTGATGACCGCAAGTTCGAGCGGAAGCGTCGGAATGGCCGCATAGCCGATAAGGTCGTAGACATTCAGAAATTCGAGAAGCGCCGCGGAATTGATACGAGAATCTTTTGCGGAAACAAACTTCTTGAGAAATGCAAAATCATCCGCCGAAACTTCCTCCCGTATCATCTGCTCCATCTCCGGCGCGTTCCGCAAGAGCAGAATAAAGCGGAGCTTGGCGAGCAGGAGTTTGGCAAACACTTTGACATCAACGTTCTGCCCCGCCGCTTTTTGAAGCGCGGACAGCCCGAGTGCGGCGTCTCCCTTCTCAAGCGCTTCAACAACGGAATTCACCAGTGTTCCCCTGGGCGCGCCTGTCATTTTTTCAACTTCAGTGAGGGTGATCTTCTCGTCTTTAGACGCCCCCATCGCTTTCTGCAGTATTCCGTACGCGTCCCGGTATGAGCCGTCCGCGAGGAGCGCCACAAGCTCCGCCGCCGCCGCCTCTATCGTGAATCTTTCCTTTTGAGCAGTTCGTTCGGCTACGTCTTTCAGAATCTTTTGCGACGGGCGCTTGAAGATAAACGTCTGACAGCGTGAAATGATGGTTTCCGGCACTTTTTCAAACTCCGTCGTGGCTAAAATGAAAAGCGCGTGGGTAGGCGGCTCTTCCAAGGTCTTAAGAAGCGCATTAAACGCCTCCTTGGTGAGCATATGCACCTCGTCAATAATGTACACTTTGTATTTCGAATCAAACGGCGCGGCGCCGACTCCGTCCCGAAGAAGCCGAATTTCATCAATACCTCGGTTGGACGCCGCGTCTATCTCATAGAGGTCTGCCTCGCTCGTGCCAAGCTCCTTTGCAAGAATGCGGGCGATGGAGGTCTTCCCCGTACCGCGGGGACCGGAAAAAAGATATGCATGAGAAACTCGCCCAAGTTTGAGCGCGCCTTCAAGCGCCTCCACCACCGCTTCTTGTCCGAGCACTTCATTGAAGTGCTGCGGGCGATATTTGCGGTAGAGCACATTGCTTGCTTTGTTGGAACTTTCTTTCATAGTCAAATCCGCGGAAGAGCTAAAACCTCACAAAAGATTACAGAACAACTGCCGGGACTTTATCGAAAACTCTGTTGAGGCCTTCCGGCATGCAGGTAGTATATCGAATCGGTTGGAAAAGACGAGAGAAAAAACATGCCGCGGCGAACCGTGGCATGGCGTAAAGATTCTTACCGGCGTCAAGATGCCAACCTCGCAAGCAATCTGCGAAGGAAATCGAATATATTCCGACTTGCATCTTCGCGCATTCTGTTCTCTATAAGAGAGAGTGGCGGGTAACGAATGATTCCGCTTCTACCCAACCAGCATTTTGCGCAGAGAGAAACCCGTCGAGCAACTGCGGTTCGCGTATCAGCTTGCCGCAGAGACGCTGTGTCTGTTCACCGGTCAATTGCGCCAAGACGCAGACGTGCAGAAGTTTATTGACCTCTCGCTTCCGTCCGGGAAAGTGGTGATGCAGACGGGCAGACGGTCGAGCTGTCTGAATCTGAATTTCTGGATATATCATGGGGGAGCTTCTGTGATTGGAGATGAACTGTTTAACGCATAGTACGCCAGTGCAAGAAGATTGCAAGGGCGCACGAGACATCCCTTGTGGACAGAGCAGCGACAGCCATCAAACCTTGCAAAATGTCCCACCCGCCGGGGAGGAGAGTTTTACTTCTCCTTATCAACTGCAATGGGAAGCTGGAAAACTCCGGATGTATATTTCTATTGCGGCATGGAGAAGATTTCTGCTATATCCTGAACTTCAGAGGCCGAACTCGCCTCCATGAGCTTTGTCCGGAGTTCTTTTGCTCCGGAGAAACTTGCGACGTACGCCTTGAAGTGTTTTTTCATGATGGCGAAATTTTTGTGCTTGCCTAGAAGCTCTTTAAACAGCTTGGTGTGTTCTACAAGAATCTCCAATTTTCTTCTTAAATCATACATCCTAAATCTTAAATCATATTTTTGCTCTGCAAAAAGGAATGGGTTTCCGAAGATGGCGCGGCCGAGCATGACGCCATCGGCTCCGGTTTCCGCCGCTTTCCGGTGCGCGTCGGCAAGACTTACCGCGTCGCCGTTGCCAAGAATCAGCGCCTCGCTTTTGAGTTCAGTGCGTATTTCTACCGCTCGTTGTATCCTCCCCCAATGCGCCGGCACTTTTGACATTTCCTTCCGAGTCCGTGCGTGAATCGTTATCGCCGCCGGCTCTTCCGCGAGAAGTTCCGAAAGCCACTCCTCCAAAATATCTTTGCCGTACCCGAGCCGAGTTTTGATTGACACGGGAAGTTTTGAACCTTTCTTCGCCGCTCTAATGAGCTCTCTCGCTAATTTTGGATTCTTTATGAGGACGGCGCCGGCGCCGGCTTTTTCAATGGAGCGGTCGGGACAGCCCATGTTAATGTCCAACCCGTCAAACCCGAGCTCCTTGACGAGCCGTGCCGCCTCAAATAGTTTCTCGGGATTACCGGAAAAAAGCTGCGCCACAATCGGCCGCTCGCTCTCGGAATATAGCAAATTCGGGAGAAGCTTTTCCTTTCCCCCGCTTACAAGACCGTCCGCAGAGGTAAATTCCGTAAACATGACATCCGGCTTTCCGTACTTCGCAATAATCCGCCGGAACGCCGCGTCCGTAACATCGGCCATGGGCGCAAGCGCCATAATCGGTTTTTTAAGTTTTTGCCAAAATCCTTGAGACATGAAACGCATCGTAACACACAGGAATGCTTGACAAACGATATCAGTATGGTGTATATTCCCTCGCAGAAAAACCCGTTTGGTCTCGCGGTAAAACACCGCGGGGACGGGGTTTAGGAGATTGAAAATGAACTTGCTACTAATCAGCGTGTCAACAATCATCGCCGCAGTAACCGTGGCCGCAATCCTTCGCGTCAAAGACGCGCAGTCAAAAGCGTTCGCGGCGCTTTGCGCGCTTGTCGGGTTCGTTGTCGTCGCACTCACTTCCTACATGGCTGGCTCAAAGGAATGGGGCGTGGATGGTCAGTTGCCAGCCATTAGCTCGTTTCCGGACAAGACGGTGTTTCTCCGCGGCTCTGATTTGGTCATGATGGACGAAACCAGGACCGCAATCTTGCGGGAAATTGACTCGGCAACAAAAAACCCGAGGGGCAAGACCCGACTCTACGACATCGGGCCATCGTCCCTGCCCCACTACCCCTATTTAATCGCCATCCGAGAATCCACCAACGGCGGTTTCGCGATTAATCTGTACCCTCTTTACATTACCAAACCGCCGAAATTGCCGCCAACCGACGGTCTGACCAACAAAACCGCGGCTGAAACAAACGCCGCCAAGCTGGAAAAAACGGGCAAGCCATAGTTTTTGGATTTGTTTTTAATTTGCTTCACGAGACCTTAATTTAAGGTCTCTTT
>MHSB01000006.1 GCA_001821155.1 Candidatus Taylorbacteria bacterium RIFCSPLOWO2_01_FULL_50_130
GAGGTTCCGGCGCTTTTATGAAAAAAACGACAAGAAGCTTTTTTCATCCACTATTGTCACTCCAAACTTTTTCGCTTTCTCATATTTTGAACCTGGATTCTTTCCCGCGACGACGAAATCCGTTTTCTTGGAGACCGAAGAAGCAGGATGACCGCCTAAGCGTCGAATTTTCGATTCGGCTTCTTCACGGGACATGCTTACAAGCGTTCCCGTTATCACAAAGGTTTTGCCGGCAAGCGGGAGTTTGGAAGTATCAATGGGTTTTGGGCTTTCCACTTTAATTTGTTTGAGTAAAGCGTCTAGCATCTTTTTGTTGCCTTTGCCTTTAAGCCAATCAACGACGGATTTAGAGACGATGGGTCCCACACCTTGTATTTTTTCCAGCTTTTCGGCGGTTGCTTTTTGAAAATTGAAAATTGAAAATTGAAAATTCTTCGCCAGGAGATATGCCGTTTCCTCGCCGACCTGCGGAATGGAGAGTGCGGTTAAAAATCGAGCAAGTGTTACTTTTCTTGCTTTCTCAATTGATTTCAAAAGATTATCAACCGATTTCTCGGCGAAACGCGGAAGCTCCAGAAGGTCGCCGCGTTTGAGGGTAAAAATATCGGCATAGGTGGAAATCAACCCTTTATCTAGGAGAACATCAACGATTTTCGGTCCTAGCTTCTCTATGTCAAAGCAGTGTTTGCCGACAAAATGGTGGAATCGCCGGCGAAGCATCGTGAATGAATTTTTGTTAACACAGCGCCACGCCGCCTCACCCGGAACGCGCTCAATACAGCCCTCGCCGCCGCAGGCGGCAACGGCCTTCGGCCAAACAAACGGCTTTACGGATTTTGGCCGCAATTCCTTCACCACCCCGACAATCTCCGGAATGACATCGCCGGCTTTTTGGAGAATCACGGTATCTCCAACCCGAATATTCAAATTCTTTATAAAATCCTCGTTGTGTAGAGTCGCCCGGGAAACCGTGGAGCCGGCAACTGAAACCGGCCGAAGTCTGGCAACGGGTGTAATGACACCGGTTCTGCCAACTTGGAAAACAACTTCTTCTAAAACTGTGGTGACCTGTTCCGGCGGAAATTTAAAGGCAATTCCCCACCGAGGCGCTTTACCGGTGTACCCAAGCGCATCCTGAAACGCTCTTTCATCAACCTTCACCACCACCCCATCCGCGAAGTAGTCCTCCCGACCGGCTTTTTCTTTCCATTCCTTCCAATATCCAATAACCTCATCAATACTTTTGCAGTGCCGAAAATGCGAATTGACTTTGAAACCTAATTTCTGGAGGAGTTTTAGTTCATCAAACTGGCGGGGCGGGATGGGGTCGCTCGACTGTGCTACATCGTACACAAAACTATCCAGATGGCGCTCTGCGGCCATCTTTGGGTCAAGCTGGCGAATGGTTCCGGCGGCAAGGTTTCGGGGGTTTGCGAATGCTTCTTCGCCGCGTTTTTTTTGCTCGCGATTCAGCCTCTCAAGAGTTGATTTCGCCATCCATGCCTCACCCTCGACAATGACATCAATCGGCTCTGTGAGCCGAAGCGGAACGGACTCAATTGTTTTAACATTGTGCGTTACGTCCTCGCCCAGACGGCCGTCGCCGCGGGTAGCGGCAGTTTCAAGGAGCCCTTTTTCGTACGTAAGAACAATCTTAAGGCCGTCAATTTTTAGTTCTGCGGTGTAGGTCGGCCGCTCGTCTCTGCCATTTGCCTGCTTCAAAAAACGCCGCACCCGCTCATCAAAAGCAAGCATGTCCTTTTCGCTGAAGGCATCATTAAATGACCACTGCGACACTTCGTGGCGGACTTTTTTGAATTCCGGCAGCGGTACGCCCGCCATTCTCTGTGTCGGAGAGTCGGGTGTAATGAGCTTTGGATACTTTGCTTCAAGCTCCGAAAGTTCCCGCTTAAGCGAATCAAGCGCCTCGGAGCTTATCGCCGACTTGTTTAGGACATGATATTCGTAGCGATATTTTTCTATCGCCGCGCGCAGTTTCTTTAGGCGGTCTTTCGTTGCTTTGGGCGCGATGGGCATACGGTTATACTACTGCACTTGCTACAGCTTAATCAACTGGGTTTACGGAGTACAAATTGGTACAGATATACAGATAAAAGAATCCGTATATTCGTATGAATCCGTACTCCGTATACCTTAGTAGCGCACCCGAAGCGCTCGTTCTACGCGGCCGGGATTTGGGGCAGAGCCACAGTCATTTCGTCCGCGAGATTCAAGCATCGTGTACCCGGAAGTCGTCTTGCCGACCGTGACGATCGCACAGCCCCTCGGCGCAAAATTAAGCGTGAAGGTGCTCGTCGCGGCAGCGCTGTTGCCGCTTACCAGCGACACCGGTACGTTTTGATTGCCGCCGCACGCGATTGCCGCGCGGCCACTCTCGTCAAACTCGTCAAAAGAAGAGGGAAACACAAGCTCTTTCCGCCCAATGTTGAAGTCCCAATACAATGCGCACTCAATGCCGGTATCCGCGTAGAAAAACGCATATGAGGATTCTCGGCCGGCAATGGATATGGAAACTTCTCTAATCGAAAGATGCGCGATGGCAATGCCGAGCGAGAACAAGAGACTGCCGATAAGAACGGCAAAGAGAATTGTAAAACCTTTTCGAGATGAAGTATGAAGTATGAAGTATGAAGTAGGGAAAAACAAAGAGAACCGATGTTTCTTTCGCTTTTCTTCCTTAATTCTTAATTCAGTATTCATAATTCTTCTTCTGGAGAAACGTACCAGTTAAACATATGCTCTTGGAGAGTAATCGTGCGAAACCCAAGCGCGCCAGCGCGCCACGTGAGAACTACAATTACTTTCGCCTCAACGTCGTTTTCTATCTCTTCAACGAAGATCTTTCTGGTAAGGTCGGTTTTTTCCCATCCGCTTGAATTACGATGGCCAAAAATACCCCGAAGTTCCGGAGTGGAACCCCGATACTCATACAGCGCGCAGTCGAAATTGGCTGGCTTACAGTCGATGACCTGTTCGTCCGGAACCGCCGTTACATCTATTCCGCACCCTTCTCCTTGCAGGCATTTATTGAGGCCTTGTAGCCATGTCGGGCCATTTTTTCGTTTCGCGATAGCATTGCTGTCGCGGATGTTGCGCAGGTATTCAATCGCCTCCTGTGCGAGATAAAACGCTGTTATCTCGTGGCGCGAGGCTTCGGCTCCGGCGAGGCCTTTCTCCGCCATGGAAAGCGGCGTGGCAAGGGAAATAAGTAAAATTGCAATGGCGACTAGCGTCTCGACGATGGTAAAACCGGAAAAAGCTGATAGGCCAGACCAATTTTTCCTCTTTGTTTTACTCATTGACTTTTCAATAAGCTATAAGCTAGTTTTCTACGTCCAGCAGCCGTTGAGACACCAGCGTCTGAAAATTAAAACGTGAAACCACTTTGCTTTTGCCTTGCATGGAACCCCTCATGATGATGAGGATGCGCGGTTGTTCTTTGTCGGAGAGAGACGTCCCATCCACGAAAAAACTAAGCTGTTCCACACGCAGCTCCGGCGAAGTAACCGGCACGAAAACAGCAGGGTCGATGAGCAGCCCTTCTTGTCCGGGCAGAATAATCGCGCGGCCAAGAGTGCCGAAACCATTACCGACGGGGATGTACTTGTACACTATACGCTTGCCGTTGCGGGCGGTAAAGATAATGGAGGAAGCGGGATTATTCGCGCAGTCCCGCGTCTTTGTAAGCTCGCCTTCCGTAATGTCACAGTGGTAGAGGGAACCGGTGCGCACGTTTCTGGAAATGTTTTCAAACGCAAAGTGAAGATTATTAACGACGGTTTTTAGCGCGCGCGCCTTATGATTCGCTTCGAGGAGCGATGCCAGACTGCCCACGGAAACTGCCATAATGACCGAAAAGATGCCAAAAGCCACAATCATCTCTACGATGGTAAAACCTTTTCGAGATGAAGTATGAAGTATGAAGTATGAAGTAGGGAAAAACAAAGAGAACCGATGTTTCTTTCGCTTTTCTTCCTTAATTCTTAATTCAGTATTCATACTTCTAATTCACGGATATCTGCCCAGTGTTCGAAACTTCAACAATCCGCTTCTCCCCAGACGGCGCGATGACGTAGATACGAGCCGCCCGGTACTGCCGCCCGAACGGACTCTGATTGGTCTTAATGGTAGCATCGGGATTCGGACGTAAAAATGTGATGTCAAGGTAGGTAATCGCGGGATTGGACGAGGGGAGCGAGAGGGTATTGCATTCTTCATTCTTGTCTACATCGGGGGCTGTTGGACCTCCATCGCCCGTCGGCAACACCCCGCAAAACTTGTACAGGCGATTCCCCTTCTCAAGCCGGAAGACGTTTAGACACTCGGTCGCGCTCAAACATCCTGAAGCATTGTATGAGACGCCGAAGGAGCCGTTAAACAGCGCATCTCCTGACTCCCCCCCTTTGTCGGCAAAGAACGCATATGTGCCCGTGCTTTCGGCATCAAAGTGGAGGCCGTAACCGACATTAAACGTGTCCGTCCCGTCGCGCGAAAATTCATGCACGCTGATGCCAAAGCTTTGGGCCTGCCGGAATGAGAGCGCAAGTTCATACGCCAGATTAGTGACGAAGATTTGACTGCTTACTCTGTTATACGCGATAAACACCAGAGTAACGACCGTGCCGAAAAGAGCAATTGCGACAAGAAGTTCAATGAGGGTGAAGCCCTTTCGGGGTGAAGGGTGAAGGGTGAAGGGTGAAGGATGAAAAAACCAAGAGCATTTATGTCTCTTTCGATTTTCTTCCTTAATTCTTAATTCAGTATTCATAATTCATGGCTGATGAGCATGCTAAGTCCGGTTACATCAAACCCAAAGAGATATACGAGAAAGAGGCCGAGTGCGAGAAACGGTCCGAGCGGCAACTCCGTTTTCGGACCGAGGTTTTTGAGCGCAGATCGGTGACGGGAAAACACGGTGTGCGGCAGGAGCGAGAGAATGCCCTTATAAGACAGCGCGCAGAGAGCGGCCGCCGCGCCTATCCAAAAACTGACGATGAGCGCCGAGAGACCTCGCGAGAAACCCAGCACCCATGAAAAAAGAAGCATGAGCTTCGCGTCTCCGAGCCCCATGGCGCGACCGCCCGATAAAAGCCACAAAAGCGCGAAGGGAATGGCAAAGAAAAATCCGCCGAGCGCGTCCAACCACGGATACTCCGCACGGCCGGCGATGAGGCGCAGCGTAAAAAGCAAAAACGCGGCCGCGAGGACGCCAGAGAGGAGTTCGCTGGGAATTATCTTATGCTTGAAATCATATATGGAGATAGCGATAAGAAGAGACCACAAAACGAACAGAAGTATGAAGTATGAAGTATGAAGTATGGAAAAAGGGGAAAAAGAAGATAAGAGAAAGGGAAATTCCTTCCAGGCAACAGCCGTGAAAACAAGGCCGGTGAGCAGCTCTACCAGAGGGTACTGCATGGAAATGTTTCCCTTACAGCCGAGACAACGTCCTTTCTGAAGGAGAAAGCTTAGTGCGGGAATGAGCTCAAACCACCGTAAAGTCTTACCGCACGAAAAGCAACGTGAACGGCCGCCGAAGGTTTTTGTTCCGTATCGAAGAACGACGACGTTTAGAAAGCTGCCGATGATTGCGCCGAATGCGAAAAAGAAAGGGAGAAACGGAAGCGACATGACAACATCATAACATACAAAAACATCCGCGATGGCGGATGTTTTTGCGAACAAAGAAACCGTCTACCGCTCACTGGTTGCTTATATCGTAGACGGCCGTTGTCGCGTCGGAACCAGAGAATGGAACACTGCTATTCGGCGAGGTTGTGTTATTGAGCCAACTCGCGGCTGATGAGTCGAAGTCGCGATCGGAATCTTCAAGCGTTGTCTGCGCCGGCGCTTGCTCCAGTACCGTGCCGAGATGATACGAGGTCGGCGTCGCCAAAACGTTCACTGCGTACTTATAACCATTTAAGGTATTTGCCGGATCACCCCTTGGATCAATTGGAAGCACTGATAGCGACGCACCACTTCCTGACCCCACAAGTTGCGACAAGCCTGTCGGGTACTTGCTGTTAGCGTCATAATAGAGCTCGAGAGCGATTTGGATTTGCTTCATATCTGAAACGCGGCGAGTATCGCGGGCTTTGGTCCGCGCGCTGTTAAGGGAAGCAAGCACCACCGACGAAAGGATGCCAATGATGGCAATGACCACCAAGAGCTCAATCAAAGTGAAACCGCGACTGGCCTTGGAAGGGAATTTTGACATAGGTTGATAAAAATTACTTGATAAATACACGAGGAAACGTGTAATGCTTCATCTGTCCTCTTCAAACGACAGTTAAAGAGGGCGGCGCTTTTTTGGGACTTGCTATAGTATACCCCTAAATGGGTGACCTTGGTCAAGGGGCTGTGAATAAGTCGGAATGAACCGTAGTCTATATCTGTAACTGGAACAAGTAACAGGGATTCGTAACTTGCAAAGACCGCGGTTTTTCGTACTCCTGCTCCAGTCATGTGTTCCAGTCATGAGTTCTTCCCTGTGTTTCCATTCCAGTTACAAGTTACTTGTTCCAGTTACCGTCCTGCTATTCCACGCCCACAAGATCGTAAATCGGAATAAGAACCGAAGCGAGCAGAAATCCAACGCCTAAGCCGAGCATAACAATGAGTGCCGGCTCAATGAGGGAGACAAGCGTGTCTACCGCATTCGTCACTTCCCTCCGATAGAAGCGCGCGAGCGTGTTCAGTATATTGCCGATCTCGCCGCTCTCCTCTCCGACTTTTATCATCTGAATCATAATCCCGGGAATAACGGGGCTTTTTGAAAGGGCGTCGGCGATGAAAGAGCCGCCTTTGACCTCCTCGGCCGCGAGTGCAAGCGCTTTCTCAAACACCGCGTTGTCAACAACATCCCCCGTAATCTCAAGTACCCGCACGATTGGGATCGCGGCGGAAAGTTGCGTATGCATGTTGTCGGCTATGCGCGAGAGGTAGAACTTGCGGTAGAGATTTCCGATGTACGGAAGTCTGATTTTAAGCTCGCTCAAAGTATACCGCCCGTTCCTTGTTTTGGAAAATCGCCACACAACGAGCCCCGCAATAATAAGAAAAACGAGCAGAAACCAGCCATACGCGGTGAAAAAATAGCTCATCCCAAGCACGATTTTGGTATAGATGGGTATCTCGCGTCCGGATTCCGTAAGAATAGAGCTGATGCTCGGTATCACGGTCGTAAGCATGAGAACCATCACTCCAATAAACGTGATAATGACAAAGATGGGATAGACGAGCGCGCTCCTTACCTTTGAGGTAACCTCAAATGTCCGTTCAAGATAGTCGGCCAGAAACCCGAAAATCTCATCCAGCTTACCCGCCTCTTCGCCGGAACGCACCATGTTGACATAGAAGTTGGAAAATGCCTCCGGGTGTTTTTCCATGGCTTGCGAAATTGAGCTTCCTCCCTGCAGGTCGTCTGAAATAGAGATGAGCGCTTCTTTGAGCATCGGATGGTCGGTCTCACTCGCAAGCAGACGAAAAATGCGCATCGCGGAAACCTGCGCCTCAAAAAGCGTTGATATCTGACGTGAGAGAATGACAACGTCTCCGCCTTTGATGCGCCTCCAAAATGAGAGGTCGCGTCTGAAAATGGAGGCGCTCCGCGCGGGCGTGATCGCGGAGATGATGAAACTGCGCCGCTGCAGGGCGGTAATGGCCACTTCTATGTTCATCGCCTCGATGCTCCCGTTTACCGCCCGACCCGAGGCATCTGTGGCTTTGTAGGTGAAAAGCATAGCTTGTTAGCTTGTTAGCTTGTTAGCTTGTTAGCTTTCCGAATCTTCTTTCCTAAAAAGCTAATCAGCTAGTAAGCTAAAAGCTAGAGTAGTCTATCCATAATTCGCGGATTCGGCGAATACGCGAAAGCGTTCTCCGGAGTAATTTCTCCGCGCCGCACGAGGTCCGCTAAACTGCGGTTCATATCGGTCATGCCCTGTTCAAGTCCCGTTTCTATGAAGGTGTTTATCTCATGCGTGCGCTTCTCGCGGATTAGATTGGCCACCGCGTAGTTCGATATAAGGAGTTCGTACGCCGGTATAAGCCCGCCGGATATGCGCGGCACGAGACGTTGCGAGAAAACCCCGGTAAGAGTTGCGGCAAGTTGAAGGCGGATTTGCTCCTGCTGCCCGGGCGGGAAGATGTCGATGATGCGGTCAATGGATTGCGCCGCGCTGTTGGTGTGCAAAGTGGAGAAGATGAGGTGTCCGGTTTCCGCGGCGGTAACGGCCGAGCTTATCGTTTCTTGGTCGCGCATTTCTCCGATGAGAGCCACGTTAACGTCCTCGCGGAACATGGAGACAAGCGCGGTATGAAAGTCCTTTGTGTCAATGCGAACCTCCCGCTGGTCAATGACGGATAATTTTTCTTCGTACATATACTCTATCGGGTCTTCAATCGTCAATATGTGCTCCGAACGGGTAGAGTTGATGATGTTAATGAGGGAAGCGAGAGTGGTTGACTTTCCGTGGCCCATCGGGCCAACCACCAGAAAAAAACCCTGCCGTTTTTTCGTGAATTGCTCCAGCGCGCGCGGTAAATTGAGCTCTTCAAGCGTAGGCACTTTGCGTGGAATAAGACGCAGGGCAATGGCGCTGTTTCCCTTCTCAAAATACGCATTGCATCTGAAGCGCGCTTCGTCTCTAAAATTGTATGAAAAATCCAATTCTTTGTTCTGTAAAAAGAGTTTCCGATCATTCGGCGAGAGAATTTCTTCAGTGAACGACGAGAGATCGCTCGCGGTAAGGAGCGCTTTTTTAACAAACGGTATGAGCGCACCGGCAACGCGAATCATGGGGTGGCGGCCGACAAGCAAATGTAAGTCGGACGCGCCTTCGCGAATAGTCGTCTCGATGAGGTTATTGAGGAGTTCCTTGGACATGGCTGATTTGTAAGGAGCGGAGCGACTATACAAATCGCCACCCAGCCGTAGTTTTCACAAACGTGAATACCAAGACTGTCCGCTCCTCAGGTTGATTTCGCTTTACTAAATAGCAATCGCGTATTCTCTAAAACTACGGCTGGGTCTCGAAACATCACTCCAAAAACATGCTCACTTTGTTCGCTGTCTTTGCAGGATGTTTCGGACCTCTTCCACCACTTCTGACGGTGTTGCAACAGCTTTGACTATATACCCCGCAACACTGAGACTCTTGGCGCGTGCGATATCGGCTGGTTGGCTCGTATTGGTAAGAACAATCACCGCCGCGTCAGGAGCAAGACGCTCCGCTTGCATCTTCTCTATGAACTCCAGACCGTCAACGCCGGGCATGATGAGGTCGCAGAGTATCGCCGAAGGACGATAGCCATCGCGAAGTTTTTGCAGAGCGGCAGTGGCGCCGCCGATTGCCTCGACTTCAAAGCCGGAGTTCTTGAACTTGCGCGCATACATATCCAAGAGAAATTGGTCATCGTCCAGGAGCAGCAGCGAAGTCTTTTTTGTTTGAGCGTCGGTCATGGCATTAGTATAATATATACGAAACAGCGAATTATACGAATATACAAATTGCTACGAATAGGAAAATTTTCATTTGCAGCCATTCGTCGGACTTTAATTCGTATTTTCGTATTTACAGCTTATTAACCTCTTCCCACGGAATCTCATGCCGAAACGCTTTGACAACGGCGTCTTCCTTCATGGTAAGCATTCCTTGCTTTCTTCCGACGCGCCGCACTTCCGACTCCGCGGGATTCTTTAGGATAACTTCTTCAAGCTCGCGATCCATCTTGAGGATTTCGAACACCGCAACGCGCCCGCGAGTGCCTTTCGGACAGCGCGCGGTTACTTCCAATTGGAGTACGTCCTTCGCGAACGGAATGTCTTTCCTGAATTGTTCCGACAAGTCTCTGAATTCCGTATCAATGAGCGCTTTGATGCTGCCGTCCACCGGCACTGCCTTCCCGGAATCCGGACAAATGAGCTGGACCAGCCGTTGGGCAATGGCCAAAATAAGCGTCGGAGCAATCAGAAATGGGTCAACGCCCATGTCAATAAGGCGTGGAATCACTCCGGAAGCGTTGTTGGTGTGGATAGTGGAAAAGACAAGATGGCCCGTGAGCGCCGCCTGCACCGCGAGCTGGGCCGTTTCCTTATCCCTAATCTCCCCAACCATGATGATATCCGGGTCCTGCCGCAACGTGTGTCGCAATCCGGTGGCAAACGTGTACCCGATCTCCGGGCGAATCTGCGACTGACTGACCCCGGGAATGTTGTACTCCACGGGGTCCTCAAGCGAGAGCACGTTGCTTTTCTCGCGGTCAAGTTCATTCAGCATCGCGTAGAGTGTGGTGGACTTTCCGGAACCCGTTGGGCCGGAAATAAGTATCATGCCGTATGGCTTCTGAATCGCCTCCCGAACGAGGGAGAAATTTCTCTCTGAAAGTCCCATCTCCTGGAGCGGCTTGACGCCTTTTTCAGTATCCAAAATACGCATCACCGCCTTTTCGCCGTAATACGAAGGGAAGGTGGACACGCGGAAATCAATACGGTGCCCTTCAATGCGAGCGCTGAAACGTCCGTCTTGCGGCTTTCTCTTTTCATCAAGCCGCATGTTTGAGAGAATTTTGATGCGCGCGAGAAGAGCGGCATGAACTTTCGTGGGAAGGAGGAGTGATGTGTTGAGGATTCCATCCACGCGGAAACGGACGCGGATTTCCTCTCCCATGTGCTCTATATGAATGTCGGACGCATTGCCTTCAGCGGCATAATGCAATATCGTGGCGACGATTTTTGTCACCGGCGCGTCTTCGGTGATGTGCGTTTCCGTCGCCGCGCCGGGCATGCCCGAAGCGCGCGCGGCTTTCTCCGGACCAAGCTCGGTTTCAAGTTCCGAAAGCGCTTTCGTGACCTCGCCGGAAAGACCTTTGTACGACTGGAGCACTTTCTCAAAGTCATCCTCGGATATGAGGAAGAGCTTGTACGGCATGCCAAGCTTAGAAGAGATGAAGCTGATGGCGTCCAGAGCTTCCAGGTTGTCAGGGTCCACGATGCCAAGAAGCAGCGCTCCATCCGACACTCCGATGGGCGCGAAGCGGTAGAACGCGGCCGATTCCTCCGGGACGTATTTCAGCACGTCAAACGAAATGTCCTTGCCTTCAAGATTCTGAAGGGGAATGCCGTAGAGTTCCGCCTTGCCGGCAACAATGTCCTCTCGCTTCAGCCCATAGTTCATGAGCGCAGACTCAATATCGCCGCCGAGCGCATTCGCGCGCTCGGTTAGCGCGTGGATGTCGGCTTCCGTTATTATTCCTTTTTTAGCTAAGATGTCGAGTAACGTCATAACGTATCAGCTTGTTAGCTTGTTAGCTTACTAGCTTGTTAACAGTGTATTTCTCCCTAACAAGCTAAACAGCTAGAAAGCTAACAAGCTATGGTTTATTCTAAATCAAACCCTCCTCCTGCCGGAACTTTTGGCGCTGAAGCGGGCGTGCGTGACGATCCCGGCGATGGCTTTTTTGCTCCTGAACTCGCGGCTTTCGCGCCCGCCGCTTCTTCCGTAAACGAGGCAAACGGATTGCGACGGCCCACGGGCTCTGGCGCGATTTGCACTCCGAAATCCTTCAAACTGTTAAACACGGGATCCTCGAATATGGTCCGGTCAAGTTTCGTAGATTTGAGTTTGGCGAGTGCCACAAGAAGTTCTCTGCCAAGTTTCGCGTCAAGCGGGAAAGCGGGCACGGCGGCGATTTCTTCGGTGGCGGAACGCTTATCGGAGAGCGAGTAGAACAAAAACGCGACAAGCGCCGCCACCATGATGAGAAACGCGATAAGAGTCTTTTTATCAATGCGTGCGAGAAAATTCATGGAACGTATGGTATGACTATGTTACAAAATCATAAATGGGCGCGTACTCGCTTCAAAACGTATCCGACGCGTCGGCGTTGAGGCGATATGTGGCGACGGAAAGTGTGTATTCATACGCGTCTTCCCGCGAGCCAAACGAGATGGAATCCACATCGACTAAGCGCAAGCTCTGCTCCAAATCCCGCAAGAACGAACGGAACGTGTCATACGACCCTTTGACGCTGAAGTTAAGACCAACAGATTTGAAGCGCGTCGTGGACGGACCGAGCGCGAGGGAGGATGTTTCTGCGGCTCTTTCGTCTGTCTGCGTCAAACTGATACCTCCAAGCGCCATGCCGTATTGTGCCGCGATATTATTGATGTCAATGATGAGTCGAACGGAATCAATGTGGTCCGGAAGCAGCTTCTCTAAGCGCTCCCTGTCCTTCGCTGGTATGCGCGCGTATTGCTCCAAGAGCCCCGTTCGGGTCTGCTCTATTTCTTTCGTCTTATTGAGGGCGTCCATGTATCGGTCTCTCTCTTCCGTAAGCTCCTTGATGCTCCTGTCGCCAAGCTCCGCGTTTCCGGTCACGGCGCTGTACGTGGGGTTGACGTAGCCAAAAAATACGCCGACGGAAACTACGATGAGAAAGATTGAAATAATGTTGCTCATATCAGGGAGAAATGAATTATGAAGTATGAAGTAAGGAATATGAAAATCAGGTTCAATTGCTGATTTGAGAATTCGCTTCCAGCGCTTCGTTGTCCGCATCCTGTCCGGGGGACTTGCTAAGAAGCGTTTCTCGGTAGAGAAGCAGTTTCGGGTCAATCGCAGTCTTAAAGTTAAAGATGACATTTCCGCCCGCGTCCAAGGTAAAATCGGAAAATACGGGGTCTTTGAACGAGCGTTCGGCGCCGAATACGTCGGACTGCAACGCGATTGAGTTGAAGCTTTTTGCTTCTCCTATCATGCCAATCGTAATATCGCGCCCGTTCCCGGCGCTAAAATGGAAATTTTGAAACCGTACGTTTTTGAGCGTCTTTTCCTCCAAGATGTCAAAAAGCGGCGAGGGCGCTCGGTGCGAGAGGAGGAGTTCCTTAGCGCCTTCAATCCGCGCGTTCAGCCGGGAAACCTCGGCAACAAATTCGGGGTCAAAGCTTTTTTTCGCCTGTACGAGCGAGGCGTCGAGACGAGCGATGGTTTGAATGAGACGGGACTTATAGAAAAACACCGCCGCCGACAGGCTAAGCACAGCGGCAAAAACCAAGAGCGCCAGAATGAAAAACAAATTGACGCTTCTTCCGCCTATCGCGTGAGAGACGGAAAGCGCGCCACCGGCCTTTTTGGGAATGAAGGATGTTTGAATTTGAATTGCCATACGCTATTCAAATTATACAAAACCAAAACTGCACAAAAACCAAACAAAACACAAACTTTTCAAAAAACAAACTGCGCAGTATCCAAACAAAGTCCCAAACTGCTCAAAACATAAACTCATCTTTCCGTTTGGGTTTTTTTGCGCTGTGTTTTGCTTGGTTTTTGGGGTATTGTGTTTTGCGCTTTTATTCTTTATTGTAGCGTACTTTTGTAAAGAACATATCCCCTTATCCGCCATCCTGCAACTCCCTGAACGCGATGCCGAGCGCAACGGTGAATTCAGGCCCTGCCTCTTTGAGCATGTCTTCTAAAAATGCCGGAACCTCAACCTGCTGAAACGGGTTCGCCCGCTCCACCGGAACAAGAAAATGTTGTTGTGCCACTTCGAATATGCCCTTAAGATTCGCGCCGCCGCCGGAGAGGATGATATCTTTCACTTTTCTCCCGGATTTATGTTCAAAATTCTGGATGGTGCGGCTGGCTTCAGAAAAGATCACGTTGAGCACCGCGGTAAGCGGGACATGGGACTCCCCCCCTTCCGTGGCAAGTCCTTCCCTTCGTTTCATTTTCTCCGCCTCTTCCACGCTTATGCCAAGCGCTCGGGAGAGCGAAAGCGTTATATCCTGTCCTCCGTGATTGATGATGTGGGAAAGACGGATGAGGCCTTTGTCAAGGATGTAGAGTTTCGTCCCTCCCGCTCCCGCGTCGAGCACGGCATGCGCGTCAAGGTCCTGCGGAAAGAGAGATCGAATGGTGCTGAACAACTCAATTTCAAAAAAGCGCGATTGGAGCCCGCTTCCGTCAGCTATCTCGCGATATCGGTTGAGCGCATCGTTGTGAATGGCCGTGATGAGAATAGTCATGTCTTGCGGCGCGGACATTGTTCTATCTTTAGGGTCCATGCCGGAGGAGTCGTTTACGGCAGGACGGAGGGGTGCCGCCATGGGAAGCACGGCGGGATGCGTGCTAGAAACGATGCCCCCTTCAGGAGGGGACCCTCGCGTTTTCGGAGCTTCCGGAATAATCCACCAGTCAAGATTCACCTCCGAAATCGGAACGGGAACGTATTTGCGCGCCTCAATCGGCACCATGTCTGGAAGCTGCTTTTCGTCAAACACGCGCATTGGCATAATGGTTACGAGACTGGACGCGAATGGAATTGCAAACGCGGCGCGCAAAGACGTGGCATGCGCCTCGCGCAGGATGTCCCGCAGCGCTTCGGCAAGTTTTTCGGGATGAAGATTCGTCGCGCGTCCAATTTCGAGTCCCGCGTATGGCCCGAGTGCGAGCGAGCCGTATGTTTCTAGCACGGCCTTTCCGCTTTTCCGCCGGAGCTGGACAATCTTGACGTACGCGCTCCCCATATCCACGCCTACCACGCTCGCACCGGAAGATTGGAGCATCGACAATAGATTTTTGAGGCGGCCGAGCATAGGGATAGTATACAACTGAATAACCTAAACTCCATGACTGAATAACTGGGAAGAAATATGCTTTATTTATTCAGTTATTCAGTGATATGTTATTGGTTATGTTCCAATTTTTACTCGATAATATATTCCCAAGGAAGGCCCTCGTTCGGGAACTTGAGCGGATGGATGCGTTTTCGTTCGCGGCGCGGGTGAAGGGTGCCATGCTATACGTTGGAAAAGAGACCATCTCTTGTTTCGAATATCAAAACCCTTTGGTGCGACAGGCAATTATTGAGCTGAAATACCGCGGCAACAAAAAAGTGGCGCGGTTGCTCGCGACGGCGCTTTATGATGAACTTATGGGCTTCCTTGAAGAATACGCACCGCTTACCAATTTCAGTGAGCCACTGCTTATGCCGATTCCCCTTTCAAAGAAGCGGGAATCGGAGCGCGGGTTTAATCAATGCAGATTGCTCGCGGACGCTCTTTTGAACATTGACGGAGGGAAAAACTTCACGCTCTCTTTCGCGCTCACAAAATGCAAGGATACAGAAAGTCAAACCAAGGTGAACTCGCGGACGGAGCGGCTCTCCAACCTAACAGGTTGCTTCACGGCGGAACAGAGCGTCGTCGGAAGACGTAACATCATTCTTATAGATGACGTCACAACCACGGGTGCGACGTTCCTCGAGGCGCGAAGAACGCTTCTTCGCGCGGGAGCGCGGAAAGTTATCGCGTTTGCCGTGGCGCACTGAAAGCGGCGGTTAGCTTCCAGCTTTTAGCTGATAGGTTTAGAAGAGTAAACTCCGCTCGTCCTATCCCTGTGCAGGAGCACAGGGCGTTCGGCGAGCGGAGTTTCCTTTAAGAACCCTCGGTTCTCAACGCTCGCTCGCAGACTCGCTCACTGCTCTCCTCCACGGGGAAACTACAGTTTCCCCGACCCCTTTCGCTGACCCGCCATTCATCCCTGCCTAGGAAGGCAGGGAGTTCTGGCGAGTCATTAAAAAGAAGATGCCACAAAAAATCCGCAACGGCGGATTTTTTGTGATTATACGTCAGTTTCCACGCTGTCTTTATTCTGCCCAGAGGACGTGAGTGAGAACTTTTTCTCCGCGGCCGAGGTCGCGCTCATAGAGCGATGCGCGATTTCTTGCGTCACGGCGAACCACTCGCCCCCACTCGCGAAGTTCATCGGGGTCAGTAGTGTCTGGCAACTCAAAATTGAAACTTTGGTTTCGACCATTCTTTTTTGACGGAGCCGTAGCGGAAACAGTGGTGATACTGTCAAGGTGCGCGTAGATGAGTTCAAGCTGCTCAAAGTCATGCGCATTCGGGTGTTCATTTGATGGCGGTCCGTCCGGGTCGGAGGTGTAGTCCATGCAGGTACCGAGATTCGGATTGGAGAAATTCTCGTCTTGGTGGTCAAGGCCGAACGTGTGCCCGACCTCTTGGCACATCACGAGACTCTTCCATGCCGACGTATTGTACGCCGGTTTTGAAAAGTAGGTATCGTTAAGCTTCACCGCGCCTTTCGTGATATGTTCACCGCCCGTAATCCAGATTTGAGCAAGACCGAGCCACCCGTTGTTCCCGTACTTGGCGGCGCATACTTCCACTCGTCCAGCGGTTGGCCGGCAAGTCTTTGGCCGCGTGCCGCCGGCAACAACAGAAGTATCAAGAACGCTTGAGAGGCTCCAGTCGGAAGAAGCCGTAGTAAGATACGTGTCCCACGCGAGTGGTACGTTATCACCAAGCTTTAAGGTGAACGGATTCGCCGTTCTCGCCCAGTGATACGGACCCCACGAGTGAATCGCGTTGACCGCAGTCCCAAAACCAACGGCAACAAGCAAAGCGAAAACGGCGACCATCAAGCGAGACCATATTCTGTTCGTAAAAAATGATTTAATCATAAAAGCACTTTGTCTTGTATAAGCTCCTCGGCTCGGAAGTGCAAATTTAAAACACCTTTGCACTTCTCTCGCTCTACGTCGCTTATAGAGATACAAAATTTAGACACTCTTAAACTCGACCATCACACACAGAGGGATAGATGCGTTAAGTGTAGTAAAATATAGCGCCTTGTCAAGGGTGCGATTTGTGGATAGGACAGCAGTTCAAACATATGGCTTTCTTTGGGCTTATAATCAGTCGCAAACGCTCGTGTTGGAGCGACGAGTAAGATGGTATCATAATGGTAAGAATTATCCGCGTTGTTCACACTTTTTACCTTCTCTGTCTCTGTCATG
>MHSB01000007.1 GCA_001821155.1 Candidatus Taylorbacteria bacterium RIFCSPLOWO2_01_FULL_50_130
AGGCAAGGTCGCTCTCGTTACTGGTGCTCGGCGCGGAATGGGAAAGGCCCACGCGCTCGCGCTCGCCAGGCAGGGCGCCCAAGTGGCGGTGACGGATGTAGATGAAAAAGAATGTGAAGTGGTGGTCGAAGAAATTAAAAAGAGCGGCGGGGAGGCCGCGGCATTTCGTTTGGATGTTTCGGAAGGGCGGGAGGTAGACAGTGTTTTTGGCGAAACAATCAAGAAATTCGGCAGATTGGATATTCTGGTCAACAATGCCGGCATTTATTTCTCCAAGCCCGCGCTTCTGCTTTCGGAGGAAGACTGGGACAAAATGCTCTCCGTCAATCTCAAGGGTCAATTTTTGTGCGCTCAACGGGCGGCGCGGGAAATGGCGAAAAACAAATGGGGACGAATTATCAACATTGCCTCCGTCGCTTCCGGCCAGACAGGCATCGGCATAGCCGGGGGCGCGCATTATACGGCATCAAAAGGCGGCATTATCGGCATGAGCGAAACGCTTGCGATTGAGTGGGCGCCGCTTGGAATTACGGTCAATGTGATTGGGCCGGGCGCCATTGATACGCCGATGGTTGGAGCCGCGCAAATTCCCAAGGCGGCTTTTGACGCCATGATTTCTCGCATTCCGCTCAATAGAATGGGTAGGCCGGAAGAAATTTCCGCCACTGTCGTGTTTCTTGCCTCCGATGAAGCGAGTTATGTTACCGGCGCCACCTTTTTTGTGGACGGGGGTTGGCTCGCGGCGTAACAAAAACCGCAACCGCCATTTTTTTGAAGGCGCTATTTGCCGCATACGAGCGTCTTGTTCATGCGTGGTATCTCGTTTGTTGACCGCCCTTTCTTTTCATGCGCCGGTTTGCTATCCACAGTTGCTTTTGGAAATCGGTGGGGGTACATTCTAGTTAATTAGTTTCGATACTTCGAAACTAGACGGAATGCTTCCGCCGCTCGCTGTTTTCGACACTTTCAGCGGGCGGCGGGGCGCTCCGGCATCCACAAAAATTTGCGGGCATTGGGGAACGAGGTGAGAATCCTCGACAGTGCCGCTACGGTGTTTCCTTCGGGATTCAAGGTTCGACCTTTTTCCCGATTCAAGGTCGAACCTTGGGGAAAGTCCGAGTACCAAGCCGCAAGTTATCGGTTGCACGTTTCTCGAAGCAAGGAACGGACCCTCTACAGAGGACCCCCTTGCTTGTGCAGGGGCTTCTTCGTGTCCGCGATGAAATATGCGGACACGCAAAGACACCGTCATTTACCAGATAAGCACAAGCATATGTTTTCTTATTTTTCTAAGAGAATTGCCGCTTTTGCGGCCGTCGCTCTTCTTTCTGCCGCTGTCATTATTCCGGCATCGCGCCTTCTTGGCGAAGATAGTCCTTCGGTCGCGTATCTTAAAAGCAAGCCGCTCTCTCCCTGGAGCATCATGGCTCTCGCGGCTGCGGGGGAGCATCCGATCCTCGATTCTCTCCAGGAGATCTCGGCGGAAAAAGCCATTGACCTTGAAGCGCCGATTCTCGCGCTTACCGCCGCGGGGAAAGACCCGCGGACGTTCCCGAAGAATAATCTGATTCTCAAATTAAAAAGTTTCTATGACGGGACGCAGTTAGGGGATAGCGGCATTGTAAATGATGACATCTTCGGTTTGCTGGCCCTTATTGCGAGCGGAGAAAAGATGGAAGATGCCATTATGCTCGGCATCAAAGAATTTATTCTTTCCACGCAAAACACGGATGGCGGGTTTTCTTTCGCAGTGGGCGGCGGCAGTGATACGAACACGACCGCGGCCGCGATAATGGCGCTTCGCGCCGCGCTCCTTCCCGCAGACAACGGAGCATTAGTTAAGGCCATTTCGTATCTCAATGCGGCTCAAAACGAGGACGGCGGATTTCCCTACGACCCCAAAAGTGCATGGGGCGCCGCGTCCGACGCTTCTTCCGACGCGTGGGTGGTTATGGCGCTTCGAAGCGCTGGCATAGAAGCCGCGAGTTGGCAAAAAGCCAGTGCGAATCCGATAACACACCTTGAAGGACTGAAACAGGAAGCAGGGTTTTACCTTTACCAATCAGGAGGGCAAGAAGACAGTTTTACGCCGGTTACCACTTCGTATGCCGTTCTCGCGCTCTCTGGAAAGACGCTTCCGGTTCGTGTAATCGTTTCGGAAACGCCAAGCGGCGCGGCGTTCAACGTACAGGTAGAAGGGAAAAGAGGGCTTCTCTGCGACGCTGATGGCGTTGGAAAAACGGCGCTTGACGCACTTCAGACGGCCGCGAATGTCTGCTCTCTCGCGTATCACGTGCAAAGCTCCGCTCTCGGCGACTATGTTGACGAGGTTGCGGGGGAAAAAGCGTCCGGCAATGCAGGATGGCTCTATACGGTGAATGGCGTACTGCCAAGCGTCGGCGCTAGCGCGTACGCGCTTATGGAAGGCGATGTGGTGCGGTGGTACTTCGGCAATTTAAATGGAACGCCCGCAAGCGAGAGCGTTCGCACGGAAGTGCCGCTTTCAGTCGTCATTGCGGCTCCGGCATCGCCGGGAGGCGGGAGCGAAGATACTTCCGGAGACGGAAATACTCTTTCCATGATTGTGGATGTTGCCGGCGCGGGAGGAAAGACGGACGGCGCGATTGATTTCGGCACGGCTTCGCGCGGCAGTATCGCTTTGCAAAACATCATGCTCAAAAACGGCGGCTCGATCGCGGCAACGGTCTCCGCTTCCGTTTCCGGAAACGCGGTTTTTCGCCGGTACCTGCGTCTTGATGAAAAACCATGGCGCGAATATCAGACGACCCTTCCAGGGAGCGCAAACAGCGCCGCGGCGCTTTCACTTCCGATTCCTGCGGACTATGCCGAAAGCGGCGCAAAGAGCGGTTCACTCATTTTTTGGGCGACGCCCACTGCGCAATAGAGCGGCCAATCCTTAATCCTTTATCTTTAATCTTTAACAAAAGATCTGCTCCTTTTTCGTTAAGGATTAAAGATTTTAAGTTCGTTAGAGTTTCCATGAAGACATTAACTGCAATAATCTTCCTCACGATTATCGCTTTCATTCCGCTTATCGGATACGCCGTCGGCGTTTCCGTTTCCCCCGCCACGCTTCGAATGGAAACTCGCGTAGGGAAAGAAGCTATCGCGCGATTTACGGTTTGGAATCCTTCCAAGGAAGTGGGGCTTTTCAGCGCGTATCCGGAAGAGTTTGAAGAGTTCATTACGCTCATTCCGTCGTCTTTCGTGCTTGAAAGCGGCGAGAAACGGGAAGTACTGGTAACGGGGAAACGTCGAGAGGCGGGCATCGTTCGCACCGCAATCGCGATAGAGGGGAGGATGCTCGGCGCTCCCGCGCTTGGCGTCGGCGGTGGTGTCCGCCTGCCGCTTTCTCTTGAAGTTAACGAGACGCGAAACGCTCTCACAGCTGCGGTCGCATCCGCCGCCGCGCCGACTCTCTTCGTATTGACGCTCCTCATCTTGCTTAGCGCAGTATTGCTGTACACATTGAAGCGCGCGGCGCGTCAGAGTACACTGTAGTTTGTTATTTAGGAGTTATGCAATCATGCAATTGAATCCTTACTCTCTCATTCTTAATCTTTAACAAAAGCAGAACCATCGTGAAGCAGTCATGGTTAAAACTCGCGGGCATGTTCGCGTTTGGCTTGCTGTTCCGCTTGCTCCCGTTTCGTCCGCCAAATGTAGAACTCATCATGGCAAGCCAGATGCCGGTCGCGAAGACCTACGGAAAACTTGCCGGTTTTTTCTTCGGCGCGTTTTCAATTCTCGCGTTTGACGTATTGACCGGAACGCCGGGGCCTTGGTCGCTGGTGACTGCTCCCACGTACGGACTTTTGGGTGTTTTCGCGGCGTGGTATCTCAAAAACCGCCATGGGAAGCGGCATTTTGCGTATTTCGCGCTCTTCGGGACACTGCTCTATGATGCCATTACGGGGCTTACCGTGGGGCCTCTTTTCTTTCATCAGCCGTTTCTCGCTGCGGTTCTCGGACAAATTCCTTTTACTTTTATGCATCTTCTTGGGAATATCGGTTTTGCAATAATACTGTCGCCAATGATTGAACGGTGGCTGGCGCCGCAGATAGTACTGGTGTATTCCAAACACCAAATACCAGGCGCCAAATTCCAGACAATATCCAATGTCAAAAGCCCGAAATTCTCGAATGAAGATTCTGCGTTTGTGATTTAAGTCTTTGAATGAATTTGTGCTTTGTTTGTAATTTGGGAATTGTAATTTGGGATTTTCACACAACGTTTTTTCAACTATCAGTTCGTATCATGCTATGAATAATGCACCAACAAACGTTGACACACAGGCTATTTCTGAAGTCCGCAAGCGCGACGGGCGCATCGTGCCCTTTGACATGACGCGCATCGAACAGGCAATTTCTCGCGCGTTCAAAGCAGTTGAAGAAGGAAGTGAAAAGGACGCGGCCCGGATTGCGTCGCTCGCGTCAGATGAGCTTGTCCGTCTTAAGGGACTTTCCCGCGACCCGCGATTTCTCCCCTCCATTGAACTTATTCAGGATACCGTCGAGCAAGTGCTCATGCGGGAAGAATTCGGAAGAACCGCGAAGGCTTACATTCTCTATCGGCAAAAACGCGCGGAACTCCGGGAAAACCGCGGCATTGTCTCGAAAGAGATACGCGAGCTTGCGGAAGCGAGCAAACAGTATTTCAAAAACTCGCTCGGCGAATTCATCTACTATCGGAGTTACTCGCGTTGGATGCCGGAAAAAGGGAGGCGAGAGACTTGGATTGAGACCGTGAATCGCTTTATGGGCTTCATGAGGGAGATGTTAGGGGGGAAGCTCGATGAGAATACATATACCGAGCTTCGGGAAGGAATCCTCAAACACGAGGCGATGCCCTCCATGCGGCTTCTCCAGTTCGCCGGAACCCCCGCGAAAACCACGAATGTCTGTGCCTATAATTGCTCCTACATCGCGCCGGAAAGATTCCAAGACCTTGCGGAAATCATGTACATTTCCATGTGCGGCGGCGGTGCGGGCTGGTCGGTGGAGAGCCAGAACGTCGGGAAATTCCCGCAAATTGCCATGCAAACCGGAAAGAAATTCCCCTCGTACCGCGTTCTGGACAGCAAAGAAGGCTGGTGCGATGCGCTCTCGTTCGCGCTCTCGACGTACGCGTCCGGAGCAGACGTTGATTTTGACTTTAGCGCAATCCGCCCGGCGGGAACGCGCCTCAAAACCATGGGCGGGCGCGCGTCGGGTCCGGGGCCCCTGCAGAAGCTTCTTTCATTCGCGCGCGAGCGCATCTTAAAACGGCAGGGGAAACGTCTCACCAACCTTGATGTCCACGACATTATCTGCATGATCGGAGATTGCGTAGTCGCCGGCGGCGTGCGCCGAAGCGCGATGATTAGTCTTTCCGATTTGGATGATGAGACGCTGCGCGACGCGAAAAAGGGCGCGTTCTACGTGACCGAACCACAGCGGATGCTTGCGAATAATTCAGCGGTGTACCGTGAGAAACCGACGAGCGCGGAGTTTATGCGCGAGTGGCTCGCGCTTATGGAAAGCGGTTCGGGAGAGCGGGGGATTTTCAACCGTGGCATTCTCACTAAAATTTTGCCGAAGCGCCGCCTTGCGGCGCTTCGGGAGGAGCGCGGGTATTTTGACGAGTCCGGAGAAACCCTCATCGGTCCTATTGGCACGAATCCGTGTGTTACTGGGGATACTTTGGTTTATGTTGCTGACGGTCGGGGTCATGTACCAATACAACAACTTGCCGGAGAAGGCAAAGATATACCGGTGTTTTGTCTTGATGGAAGAGGGAGGATCGTGGTTCGCTACATGCGGCATCCTCGAGTGACCGGTTACAGACAGCCAATTTACGCTCTCACTCTCGACGATGGGTCGGTGGTGCGAACGACCGCCAATCACAAGTTTCGTCTAAGAAACGGAGCGTACCGAGAAGTGAGGGATTTAAAACACGGCGACAGCTTATTTATTATCACAAAGTACGAGGCATCCATAAAAGACATTTTTCCGACCGCTAATTCAAATTCTCAAAATTATTGGTGGGTTAATCGTGGCGGTTTAGTCGGTAATGATGCGGAACATCGTCTAATAGCCAGTTTCCATTACAATACAACAATACCCAAAAGTTATGTTGTTCACCACAAAGATAGAAACGCTGAAAACAATGCTCCTGGAAACTTGAAGATACTGTCAAAAGTTGACCATGATGCTTTGCATACAGATTTTATGGCCGGAGACAAAAATCCAATGCGCCGAGCCGCATATGAATGGAGCGACGAAAAATGGGCGGAGTATAAACTAAAGCATTCAAATAATAACAAAGGGGAGCGGAACAAGAATTTCTCTGGCGTAACTGATAATGAATTACAACACCACGCCATGAAGCTTACGCGGTTAACTGGTGGTCGTTTTTCAAACAGGAATTGGATTGAATATGCCAAAGCGAATAATTTACCGCAGTCGTTTTGCAAGTGGCGGCGTGACCATCTGGGCGGCGTTTTAGGGCTGGCAAAGTGGGCGGCGTTGGAGCTTAGTTTTGAAAACATCGATGCCGATCCGCGCATTGCAGCTTCCTACAAAAAATATACGGCGCTCGGTTATGATTGCGAAATAACTAACAACCAATTCTTCATCATGAAATGTTGTGAAGTATGCAGCAAGATCTTTCGGACGACTATCTCGACCAGAGAATGTGGCATCTGCAGTATTTCCTGCGGTCTAGCGAAGAAATGGACTGATACCGATTTCCGGAAGAAAACTCTTTTGAAGATCAAAGCTACCCACGATTCATATAGAGGGGAGATGCGAGAAAAACAAGCCGAAGTTTATTCTGATTTAGTTTTCAATTTGGGTCGGGCGCCTCTTAAAGAAGAATGGAAGAGGGCGTGCCGCCAAAGGGGAATAAGTTTTGAGATTTCTCGGTCCTCATCGCCTTTTCTTTCCTACGCTGATTTGAAAGAGGCGGCGTCAAGGGTAAACCACAAAGTGGTGTCCGTTTCTTTAGTTGGTTACGAAGATGTTTACAATGGCACGGTGGATGAATTCCATAATTTTTTTGTTGGAGGATTTGCAGGAGTAACTAGAAACGGAAAAAGAAAATTTGTGTACCTCAATAATCCGCAGTGCGGAGAAATTATCTTGCAGTCCAAGCAATTTTGCAATCTTACCGAAATCGTCGCGCGGCCGGAGGACACCAAAGAATCGCTCCGCAGGAAAGTCCGGCTTGCGACGATTTTGGGAACCTTCCAATCCACGCTCACTTATTTCCCGTATCTCTCCGCGGAATGGAAGGAACATTGCGAACGCGAGCGATTACTCGGCGTTTCCATCACCGGCCAGTGGGACTCCCCCCGCGTCCGAACTCCGGAAGTGCTTAACGCATTGCGGGAAGAGGCGATTACAGTAAACACGGAATTTGCGGCGAAATTCGGCATCAATCCATCAACGGCGATTACGTGCGTCAAGCCGTCCGGCACGCTTTCTCAAATGGTGGATTCGTCAAGCGGCATGCACCCGCGCCACGCTCCCTACTACATCCGGCGCATCAGAATCTCGGCGACTGATTCTCTTTTTAAAATGCTCAAAGACCAGGGTGTGCCGAATTTTCCGGAAGTCGGGCAAACGCGCGAGGACGCGAACACATTCGTGCTTGAGTTTCCGGTTACTGCTCCTTTACACTCGGTATTCAAAAACGACGTTTCCGCGCTGGAGCAGCTTGAACACTGGAAAATAGTGCGCAATTGCTACACCGAGCACAATCCGTCCGTGACGATTTCCGTAGGCGAGAATGAATGGATCGCCGTCGCGGACTGGCTTTACAAAAACTGGAACATCGTGTGCGGACTGTCATTTTTGCCGCGCGACAATCATGTGTACCGGCTGGCTCCGTATGAGGAAATTGACGAGGCGAAATACGAAACGCTCCGAAAACACTGGGAACACGTTGATTTTTCAAAGATTATGGCGTACGAGAAAGCGGATGAGCAGGATTTGAAAAGAGAACTCGCGTGCGCGGGAGGGGTGTGCGAAATATAACTGTAATGGGAACAAGTAACGGTAACTGGAACAGGTAACTGAATGACTGGAACTCAAGATTGGTTCCAGTTACCTGTTACCCTTACAAATTACTTGTTATGAAATACTACACCGCCAAAGGCGACGGGGGCACGACAAGATTGTTCAACTGCCCGCAGGGGGCCCGGCTTTCAAAAGGCGACATTATTTTTGAAGTACTCGGCGGCGTGGATGAATTGAATTCTTTTGTCGGCTGGTGCAGGGCGGTCGCGAAGCGTTCAAGCCTTCAGGAGGCAAAACGGACAAAATTCCTCGATACGCTTCTTTTCATTCAGGAGGACCTGTTCATTATACAAGCGGAGCTTGGCGGAGGGACCACACGCCTTTCGGAAGAGAAAGTACGGCGGCTTGAAGATGCGATTGAGCGGTTTTCCGGCGGTTTTCCGGCAATACACTCTTTCGTCATTCCCGGAGCGACCGAGCTTGGCGGGTTGCTTGACGTATCCCGCGCCATCGCGCGACGGGTTGAGCGGCTGTATATTCAGACAAAGAAGAAGGTGCGGCCCGGAAAGTCCGGCGGCACTCCGACTGCCGCGTATCTTAACCGGCTCTCCAGTCTGCTTTACGTTCTCGCGCGCTATGCCAACTATGTGCACGATGTTCCCGAGAAAGCTCCCTCCTATAAGTAACAGCTCACAATGTCGAGCGGTGTCATTCTCGCGGAAGCGGGAATCTAGACCGTATTTTCAATCCGGATTCCCGCTTACACGGGAATGACAGGGGAGAAAGAAGTTGTGTCTGCATGGTTACTCGAAGTTGTGAGGCGTTACCCCTATAAGTACGAAGTAATGACTCCGCAAACGACCCATGGTATACTCCTAGTTTCGAAACTACGGATATATGGCAAAAGAAATTCTCCCCAAAATCGCATTCATCAATAACGCGAAGACGTACAAGCTTCTCGCGAATGAGAAACGGCTGGAGATACTCAACAACATTAAATTTGAGGAAAAGCGCGTCGAGGAGCTCGTAAAAATCCTCGGCGTTTCCAAGGCCAATGTCTCACAGCACCTCGCGCTTTTGCGCCATGCCGGCATCGTTATGGCGCGGCGCGAAGGGCTAAACATGTACTACAAAATCGTTGACCCAGAAATTATCAAACCGTGCGTAATCCTCTATAACCTGTGGGTCTCCGGCACGCGCGCAAAGGGCGCCGTTCCTTCGCAAAAACACAAGACAAAAACACTTGCGTAATTTTTGTCCTGTCTGTGAATTACGAAACTCTTCCCTCGGCGCATATTTTGAAAGGGTACGGATTTTTTCTGCTGAAAAAATCCTGAAGTTGCGTCGCCATCACGCCGCAAACCCCCTTTCAAAACAGCGCCTCGGCGAGTTTCGTAATTCACAGTACTGTACGGTGGCGGCGTTTCTTTTTTCTCATTCTGAAAGGGGTTTTGCTGTAAGGAAACGCGACGTGGCGCGTCTATATCTATATTAGAATAGCAGAATGACGGAACATGATTTCATCAAAACCTACGATGAGTGGGCCGATGCCATATTTCGGCATTGTTCGTTTCGTTTGAGCGATCGGGAAGCGGCAAAAGACCTTACGCAGGATATTTTTATCCGCGTGTGGGAGTATGTTTCTCGGGGTGAAAAAGTGGAAAACATGAAGGCGTTTCTCTACCGAGTCGCGCACAACCGGATTGTTGACGAATTCCGAAAGCGCGGGCGCATCGATTCCCTGGAGACGCTTGAAGATGAGTTTGGCTTTGATGTCCCCGAGGAAGAATCGGTTGCAGATCTATTTGATACTTTTGATGCCCGCCACGCGCTTGAAGCGATCCCGCGGCTGACCCCGCGCTATCGCGAAGTGCTCATCATGCGTTTTGTTGACGGACTTCCGCCGAAAGAAATAGCCGGCATCCTCAAAGAACCGGAGAACAACATTTCAGTGCGCATCCATCGCGCGACAAGGAAATTAGCGGCCCTGTTACATTATGACCATGCATGACTTTCTTGTGAACATACAAAAAGAGGCGGCGAAGACGCGCTTGAGTCCGAGAGAAAAGTCCGCTATCAGAAAAGCGGTGCTTACCGCAATTTCCGCTTCGCCGAGGCCTTTGCATGCGACCTCCGGCACGTTTGCATTGGCGAGCATCTGGCGTTCGCTATGGCTCCTTCCGCGAGCGCTACCGGCCTCCCTTGCGCTCGTCCTTCTCGTCGGTGTCGGGACGGCATTCGCGGCTGAAGGGGCGCTTCCGGGAGATTTTTTGTACCCCATTAAAATTTCCGTAAACGAGAAGGTATTAACTGCGGTCGCACTCTTGCCGAAAGCGAAAGCTTCAGCCGAGACGCGCATTTTGGAGCGGCGGTTGGAAGAAGCGGCGGAACTCGAAGCGAGGGGGGGATTGTCTTCGGAGGCAAGCGCGGAGCTTTCGCGGCGGTTCGACGAGGGGGCAGAGCGGCTAGCGGAAACTCTCGAGCAAATGGAAGAGCGGGGAGAGCTTGGCCTTGCCGTTCCCGTGCTGGAGCGTATCTCGGTTGGCATGGCATCGCGAGCGGCGGTGCTTGGGCGCATAGCTCGCGAAGAACCCGAACAGGGACAAGAGAGTTCAAGCGAGGGGAACAGTAAACATATTACCGCAGAGGCCAAGCGCGTCTCCAATGTCGCCAAGCGTCTTAGGGAGAGTCTTGAGGAAACGCTGGTTGCCGAGGCGCGCGCAACCGCTGCCGTTCCGGTGGCAGCGAAAAGCCAGATTGACTCGGTCGAGGCACGCATAAAACACGTGCGGAGTTTGCGCGAGAAAAACAGCGCGCGCATTAAAGATGATGTCGCGCGTGAAGTGGAGGAGACACTGCGGCGTGCGGAGGAACAAACGCGTGACGCGCGGGAAAGACTTGAAGCGGGAGACGCCGACGCCGTCTTCTCGCGCGTTCTTGAATCTCGCGGTGAGACGGAAGAGGCTCATCAGCAGATTGAAGCGGAAGTCCGGGCGCAAGCGCTTCTTGATAAGTACGCAAACCGCCGAGGCGGCGATGGCAGAGAGGATAATGCCGGCGTGTTGCGCGTGGAGCTCAATACCAAATTCAAGAACCTGCGGCCGCTGGAGGCGGAAGAAAGGGAGAGTGATGATATCAGAGTGCGTACGAACGATGACGCTCACAATGCGGACGGTGAGGAAAACGAGGAGGATGACACTCCGGAAGACAACAATCTTCGCCGTCGCGGAAGACAGTAGTTAGTGTAAGATATTGTGAATTACGAAACCCTTTATTCGGCGCAGGTTTTTGGGAACACGGGTATTTTTCTGCTGAAAAATCCCTATGCTCGGCTCGCTGGCCTGCGCAATGTTCCCAAAAACCTGCGCCTTCAGCGAGTTTCGTAATTCAAAGAAGCGTAAGATGATGTTATCATCTCCGTCTTACATGATGTGGCAATGACTGAAACGATCATTACCACTATCTGTTATTTTTGAACCTGCTATGAAGAAATATTTTGTTATTTTTATAGGTTTTAGCCTGCTTTTAGGGGCTGGGCGCCTGGCTTTTGCGGATTCGGTTGGAGGGGAAGCAGAAGCGGACGCCAGCGCCTCCAGAGTCCCCGCGCATGTGTCGGTGTTTGCTCGCTTGACTGCGAATTTTGAAAGTCGCATGGAGAAACTTCGCGAGCGATTTCTGAAAGAACGGCGGCAGTTGGAGGAAAGGATGGAGAAGAAGCACGAGCAGATTGAGAACAAGTTTGAACGCAAGATTGACAAACTAGAAGTCGAGGTCGAGCGAAAAGTCGGGAAAATTGAACACCGACCACGGCCGCCTCATGCCACCTCCACGCCCGCGACCCCATTCATTTTGGAAATTGGCGCGCGCGGCCATGTCTTTATGCGTGGGTTTGTTACTACGAGCGCTTCTTCCACCATCGGGATGCAGAGCTGGGGCGGAGTGTGGAATGTGCGGATTGCCTCCACAACACGGCTCCTTGCGCATGCGACCACGACCCCTGATTTTCTCATTGGCGATTATATTGGCATAGAGGGCGCGATGAGCACGGGTACGCCGTTTACGATTGACGCGACGCTCCTTCGCGACAGGACGCCGTAACCTACAACCGCAGGTTACCCAATAAGCGCTCCCTCGGATGTACTGAAAGGGCGCTTTTGAGTGGACGTGTGCCGACTGGCTGCGCGCAACGGTCAAAAGAATTGTACATCACGAAACTCTTTTTCGGCGCGTGTTTTGCTGATTTTTCGCCTCCCTCTCGCCCCCTCGCCAATTTCACCGAACAGACGGTTAATGATAAATTGTCCGGGTGATGGATATCGTCTCGGTTTGACCGGGTCATTGAGTCTTGTGAAATTGGCGAGGGGGCAAGCGCCGCCGCGCTGCGAGAGTTCTCTAAAAGCGCGCCCTCACGAGTTTCGTAATTCACAGTAATGCAAAAACAAAGAACGAGCGCGCGAATAGAAGCTTTCCGCACCGTAGCGATAGCGTCCGATTGCCTTTTTGGTTTTTCTCGTGCTATAGTGTCCGCCATGAAAAAAGAATACATGATTTTTGGCGGCATCATCCTTCTTGTTCTCGCGGTCATATCGGGGATTTCGTACAGGGAATCAAACACGCCGGGCAAGCTCGATAGCTTTGCGCAGTGTCTCAAAGAGAAAGGAGCGATATTTTACGGCGCGTTTTGGTGCCCGCACTGCCAGAACCAGAAGAAAATGTTCGGCCGCTCGGCAAAACTGCTTCCGTACGTGGAGTGCTCCACGCCAAACGGCCAAGGCCAGCTTCCGGTATGCACCGATAAGAAGATTGAAGGATATCCGACGTGGGAATTTTCTGACGGCAATCGTGAAGGCGGCGAAGTGCCGCTCGCAACGCTCGCCGAAAAGACAGGATGCGCGCTTCCCGAGTAGTCACTGTTTGTTGTTGCTATGGCGCAATCAGTTAACTTCATATTCGGTTTTCTCACCATACTTGCTCACGTGATGGTCTTGTGGCTTGTCTTCTCG
>MHSB01000008.1 GCA_001821155.1 Candidatus Taylorbacteria bacterium RIFCSPLOWO2_01_FULL_50_130
CGTCGGGAGGGATTCGAGGGAGAATAGAAACTTTCCGCGCAGGAGCACAATGACGAAAAAGGCAAGGGTACTTAGAAAAAGACTTAAAAAGCCGTACGTGTAGATATTTTCTTTCCGGCGCGCGACCTCTTCCTTGCCGAGCGAAACCCCGACTTCGCTGAAAAACGCGCCCGAGGCGAGCAAAAAAATGCCGAACATGGGAAGAAATAAAATATGAAGTATGAAGTATGAAAATAAGAGAGGAGAAAGAAAACTTTTATTCGTAATTCATAAATCATACTTCATAGTTCATGGATTGCGCCCCGCCTGTATTTCGCTGATGTAAAACTCTCCCTGCTGTTTAAATTCCGGATTGAGTTCAATCGCTTTCTTAAGATGACTGATTGCTTCGCCACGATTGCCGGCAGAAAGATACGCCGCGGCGATAGACACATGCGTTTGCGGATTACCGGGTTCCGCTTCCAGGCGAAGAGAAAGAAGTGATATAACTACTTGGTATTCCTTTGCATCAAAATACGCTTTCACCAACCGGTCGTCAGTCAACACGTTTAGTGCCGTTGTTGAAGCGAACAGTTGCAGAGGAATCTCGAACTTTCCCGCATAGATGGCGGAAACTGCAAAAGCGACGCGGGCCCCGGTGAATTCCGGAGCGCTCTCGAAAGCCTTCTTAAGAAGCTCAAACGCTTCCGCATTCTTTCCGGTCGCCAAGTACGTGTTAGCCAGCTCAAACGCGATGGTTTGCTTATTCGGGGAAAGCGCGTGTGCTTTTTCGAGGTGTGGCAGAGCTTCGGCAAAGCGCCCCAGGCGATTGAGGAATCCGCCGATGAACATGTACAGCCGCGCGTCGTTTTGGGAGCGTGCGATTTCCCGATTCATCGCCTCGATGGCAAGCGTGATAAATTCCGTTTTCACTTCCGTTGGGACTTGCGCCGCGCCCGCGACCGTTATGGCAATCTGCATCGCCTGCTCGGCTACTTCCTGCGTGCCAATGGTTTCCTGCGCAAACGCTTTTTTGTAGAATGCAAGATTTTCCGTGATGCCTGCGGTTTGCGGTTTGAGTCCTTCAATGAGATTACGCGCCACTCCAAAAGGGCGAATGTTCAAAACGTACACGCCGCTCCCAAGCAGTACGACAAGCACCGACGCGGCAATGTAGCGCGCCGGTTCGCTTTGCAGCGCGGAAAATCCTTGGAGCGAAGGAGCGGCCTTTCCGAACCGCGCGTGCACGTATGCAAGTAGCGAGAAAAACAAAATGTAGCTTACGAGATTGTCAAACACGAAAAAGTTGTGCACGAAGTACGCGGCAAGAAGTCCCGTAAGGACGCTCTTTTCGGGGAGTGACAATGGCGTACTCCCATCCTGCGGCGCGCCCTTCCACAGATACCAGAGCAGAAAGAAAAAAAGCGAGAGGTACGAGAGAAGTCCCAAAAGCCCGGCCGCAATGAGCCAATCAAAGAAAATGTTGTGGGTTCTATCAAACCATTGCTCCTGACTCCACATGTCCGGGTTGTAGTATTTGTTGAAGACAAAATTGAAGCCCTCCTGTCCCCAGCCCAATATTGGGTTTTCTTTGAAACCCTGAAAGGCCATGCCCCAGACCATAAGGCGCGGACCCGCGTCGCTTGTTGAAATTGAGGCAAAACGAGTCAGCGCGGGATTGTTTGTTATGAAATCAGCGTCGCGGGCCGCGTAAAAGCCGAGTACAAAAAGCATGAGCGCCGCAAAAACGCCAATGGCGCCCTTTCGAATCCGCGGGTTATTTCTTTCAAAAAGAGCAACGAGCAGAAGCGAAAGCACAAGGCCGCCCAAAAGTCCGAGTGCGGCTCCGCGCGTTGCGGTAAAAACGAGCGTGAATGCTTGCAGCAAGAGCGCGGCGCCATACAGCCACTTGAGTCCAGGGTTCAGACGATGCCGACAGATGAGAAAAAGGGTGAGAAAAATGTGGAAAAGCATGTAGCCGGCAAAATACGCCGCGTTGCCGAACGTGCCGTCAAGGCGCACGCCCCCCTGATTAATCACAATTTTCCCGGCAAGCTGCAGCAGGCCGTAGATGCCGAGGAACGCCGAAACGCCAACGGAGGTGGCAAAGAAGCGGTGCCAGAGGCGCTCGGTGTTCAAGACCGCGGACGCTATAAGAAAATACGCGCCTAAGTGGATGAGCGTGATGAAGCCCTCCATACGCTCAAAGTTGCTCCAGAAGGCCTTGAACGGATTTACCGCGAAAAGATCGGCGAGAAATACGACGAAAAGGAACGCTCCAACGCCCCATAGAAGGAGAGACTTCTTCGGCCGGAACTCCGGTTGCCGGAGAGCAAGGAGAAGGTAACAGGCAAAGATGAGTTCAATGACGATTCTAAAGGTAAAGGCCTTGCCGGTGATAAACGGGAAAAAAAGCGGCGACGCGACGATGAGCGGCACAAAAGGAATAAGGAAGACGCCTCCGCGAGTTACCCAAAGAAGAGTGCGATCAACGGTAGTCATAGACGATTATAGTATCATAGAGCTATTCGATGGCAAGTTAAAAAATTGGAAATGAATTTAACTTCGGGCAGTACCCAAAACACAATGTCCAAAAACCCAAACAAAACACCGTGCGTCAAAAGGCCGCACAAACGCCTTTTGTGTTTTGAAGATTGATGTTTTGTTTGGATTTTGTGTACTGTGCTTTGCTTAGTTTAAGATACATCTGGGTTAATTAAAGCAATTCTTACTTAATCATCTCCCACGACAGCGGGGTGGCGAAAGGAATGTCAATGGCCGCGTGTTTCCCAATCACCTCATCAAAATATTTGGTCGGAAGACCGAACGCGGGCCGGACATCCCTTACATTTTCTTTGGTAAAGAGCTCCCCTTTTGTAAACTCCGCTCGTCCTATCCCTGTGCAGGAGCACAGGGCGTTCGGCGAGCGGAGTTTCCTTTAAGAACCCTCGGTTCTCAACGCTCGTTCGCAGACTCGCTCACTGCTCTCCTCCACGGGGAAACTACAGTTTCCCCGACCCCTTTCGCTGACCCGCCATTCATCCCTGCCTAGGAAGGCAGGGAGTTCTGGCGAGTCATTGATGTCCTTGCCCGAAAAAAGAGAGCGGCGAAAGCGTTTGTTGTACTCTTCCGTAGCATTCGCGGGGCCATAGGAAACCGCGCCGAGAGCTTGTCTAATTTGTTTTGCATTTCCTTCTTCGCCGCGGCGAATGGATTGCACCATTGTCTTGAGTTCCTTCGGCTCAAGAGAAAATCGCGCGTCGGGACCGCCTTGTTTTCTATCAAGCGTAAGGTGCTTTTCTATAATGGATGCTCCCGCCTTTACCGCCATGAGTGGAATATCTATGCCGGCATTGTTATCGGAGAATCCGGCTACCATCTTGAATCGCTTTTTTATATCGGCAATGGTCGAAAGATGCATGTCCTCAAGGCGCGGATTGCTTGAGTAACCTGTTACGCAATGAAGCATGGCAATATCTTTCGCGCCGAAACGACGGAGTGTGTGAAGCGCGAATCTTATCTCCGACGCGGTGGCGTGGCCAACGGACATAATCACCGGCTTTCCGGTCTTTGCCACTTTTCGGAGCAGGATAACATCAGTCGCTTCATACGAGGCGATTTTATAGCACGGAACATGCATCGCTTCTAAAAAGTCCACTGCGGTTTCATCAAACGGCGTGGAAAAGAGAATGATGCCGAGCTTGTCCGCGAGGCGCTTTAGCTTCGGCTGCCACTCCCACGGCGTGTAAGCTTCTTTGTACAATTCATAGAGCGTCTTTCCCTTCCAATTCTTTGGGTTCTTTCTTCCGCCCACGCGAAACCATTTTCTGTCGGAATTGAGCGTGATGGTATCCGGCGTGTAGGTCTGCAATTTCACCGCGTCCGCGCCAGCTTTTTTCGCGGCTTTCACCAAGCGAACGGCCTCCTCATATCTTTGATGGTGATTGCCGGAAAGCTCCGCGACGATGAATGTCGGTTGTCCTCGCCCAATCCTCCGGCGATGTATGCAAAAAAAAGGAGGTATCATAAATGTCTTTCTTTATGGCGTATAGAGCGGGCGGAAAGTTCTCTTATGGGAGTATCGTATCCTTTCTCTCGCCAAAGACCCGCGAATCGTTCCTTGTCTTTCATCCAATGCACCGTCCCCGTACCAATTTGCTTAACACGCGGTGCGGTACCTGTTTTGATGCGAGGCCACAATTTTTCGAACAAATGCCGAATCTCCTCGTGCAGTATAGCGTATGATGTTTTCAGGGTGTCGCTCTTTGAGAATTTTACTTCCCTTTGTCCTATGATATCTCCGGTGTCGACCCCCTCATCGATATAATGGATGCTTACTCCAGACGGTGTTTGCTCGAGATGACTCCATAGATTCGGGTCAGCCCCTCTATTCCATGGCAAGTAGCTTATGTGGAGGTTGATCGTGCCGAGTCTTGGAATAGTTAAAATATCTGGCTTCAGGATAAACGCATGATTGTAGCTTATGATGATATCGGGGGCAAAGGCGTGAACTTTCTCTGGTGTTTGTTTGTCGCGCGTAAAATGTACCTTTTCTCCCGAGGATTGGAGAAGACGTAACAGTTTTTCGCATTCCGGATTGTCGCTCCCCAAAAGAAGTACATGCATACTAGACGAAGCGGTGTTCGTATCTTCCATAAGAGATTTCAAGTATCCTTCATTCCGTTTGATGTTTTGGTTATCGAGAAAAAAACCGGGGGTCTTTTTCCACAAAGCGGTAATTTCTTTTAAACCGAAGTCAAGGTTCCTTTGCTTCATGAAAAAATTCATCAGTTTTTTAATTAAAATCACGTCGCGCTTCTCATCCACGGTAAGCCGCACGCTGGAGAGATTGATGCTATTCCGCAGATTTTTGGTTCGGAACTTTCCCGAATGCCTCATGTACGGCGTAACATGTTCCCTCTCGGAAGGGAGCGCGGCTTCCCGCCATGTCGTCTCCAAAGCCGCGAACGAAAATACTTCTACATCCATGCCGTCGGGAAACGTGGGGGGTTCAACGTTACTTATGTAATCACAATCATTCTTCACAAAGAAATCAACGCACTGGTCAATCACCTTTGGGTCCATGAGAGGACAGTCGCCGGTAAGACGGACAACTGTTTTTGCTCGTGCCTTTTTGGCCGATTGGTAATATCTATCGAGCACATCATTCTCCGAACCGCGAAAACAGCCGACGCCGCATCGCGTGGCGAGTGTTGCAATCGGCGCGTCTTTCTTGCTTGTCGTTGTCGCGACAATAATTTTGTCCAGTCCGCGCGCTCGCTTCACCCGTAGGATAAGATGTTCTAAAAGTGTCTTTCCCAAAACCTTCTTCAACACTTTGCCCGGAAGGCGCAAAGACCCCATGCGAGCTTGAATGATAGCGACAATCATGTGAAATGCTAGGTGAGCCGCCTAAAACCCGAATGCGCCACTTCACCGTGCAAAAATGAGGTAACAGATGCGCTTCCGAGAGCTTTCTTTAATATCCCAAAGACCGCATCCGCGGCTTTAAGGTAGCGCGCCACATGTCTCTCCTTATGGGCGTACGAAACATAGACGCTCGCGCCGGCAAGATATCCGCGCGCGAGCATTTCCTGCGTGAAGAGGGTGCGAAGCGCCTGACTTCTTTCCCCATAATTCAGCGCGAAAGTAATGAGCGCTTCTGGTCCAAGTATGGTGATATCGAGAGTATGCTTCTTCGCAAGCCGTTTCCAGCCATCGCCTATAGCTTTCCCGATGTGCTTCAAATGAGCGGGAACTTTCCCTTCCTTTAGTTTTTTGATGGTAGCGAGCGCCGCAGCGGGACCAACCCTGTCAGTCCAGTATGTGCTGGAAATGAAGGTCTTTTGCGCCGATTCCATAACGGCCCGCTTCCCGATGATTGCGGCGCAGGGGAAGCCGTTGCTCATCGCCTTCGCAAAGACTGCGATATCAGGATTGACGCCGTAGAGTACATGCGCGCCGCCGACCGTAAGGCGCCACCCGATGGAAATCTCGTCAAAAATCAGCACGGCGCCGATGCGCTTTGCGATGGCCGCCACTTTTTTAAGGAATTCTTTTTTGGGTTCCTGATGCCGCATGGTCTCAACGACAATCGCGCCGATGTTCTTTTCCTTGGCGATAATTTTCTCAAGCTCTTCTATGCGGTTATAGGAAAACGGAAGCGCCGTTCTTTTAAGCGCCCTTGGCACGCCGGCGGGTTTGAGTCCTTTGAGCAAATGCTCATCAAGATTTTTCCGGTCGCCTAGGTTGGCCGAAAGGTACCAATCGCCCCACCCATGATACCCGCAAAAAGCGATTTTGTCTTTGCCGGTATGCGCGCGCGCGATGCGCACGGCTACCGCCATTGCCTCACCGCCCGTCCGAGCGAATCTCACCATGTGCGCCCACGGGTGAAGGGAGCAGAGTAGCTCCGCCAATTCCACTTCTTCCGGACAATTAAGCGTTGACATAGAACCCTTATCTATCGCCAACTTCACTGCGCGGTTTACGTCTTTGTCCGCGTAGCCGAGGATACAGCTTCCAACACCCATAGTAGAAAAATCAAGATAGCGATTCCCGTCCAAATCAACAACTTCAATCCCCTTCGCCTGTTTATAATAGGACGGCCACCCGCCGGGCAGAAACATCTCGGAACGTTTGGACAGTAGCTGGCTTCCGCCCGGAATTATTTTCTTTGCTTCGTGCCAAAGTTTTTGTGATTTATTTTTCATTTTCTTTTACCGGTTTTGTAATGATTCCGAAGCGATTTTTTAAGAAGTACGGCAAATCCTGTCTCATCCGAGGGGCTTATCTTCTTTGATTGCTTGGTAGAATGGTCAAATATTACTTTTTCCAGCTCTTTGTAAATGACTGACATCGTAAAAACCTCGGCGTAATTCTGTTTATAGGTGCGGACTTTGCCGCCCCTAATGTGATGATACAAATTCGATGTCGCCACCGAAGGATAAAAATCGCTCACTATAAGATACCCGTCGTCGGCGAGCACGCGGTCAATTTCGGAAAATGTCTTAAATAGAAGCGCGCGGTCAACCCAGTGCAGAACGTAGTTCACAATGACCAAATCAAACGTTCCCTTGACCGGCAAGTCAGACGACAGGCCGCGAAGCATTTTTATTTGAGGAAAATTCCTTCTGCCCGCCCACACCGCCTTTGCCGACGGCTCTACCCCTACGCATCTTGTACGACCATATAGTTTTTTTATCTCAGCCAACCGCCATCCGTTGGCGGCGCCTATCTCTAGTACTTTTTGTGGTTTTATTTTATGCTTTCTAATAAGTTTAATCGGCCAATCATAATTCTGATTTCTGAACAGCAAAACGGCCTCGTTGCGTTTGAACCACTGATCCCCCTCGCTTTTGTAAAAAACATTGTTCTGATTCATTGAAGCAATGGAGCGGCGCCGTACATTTTTCTAATGCGAAGATGACGGTGGATATTGAATCCATTTTTATTCACACCTTCGAGGTCTTTATATCTACCGACATAAATGCGGTCGCCGTTATGGTCGGCGTCGGAAGTCCAAACAAAGTCGTCCTCCCAGATCTTCTTTCCTGTCAAAAGATGGTAAGCGAAAAATGCATAAGCAGTTAGAATTGCCGAGGGAAATTTCTCGTTTAGGCTAAAACTTTTTTTTATATCTTCGGGTAACTTCGCGCGGCTTTTCGGATCGACATCTTTTCTAATGAGATACCATCGGTTCTTAAGCATCGCTTTAGTGGCAAAATCCTCCCGTATGTACCAATCTTGATTGTAAAAACAGGGTTCACTTGCTTCTGGATCTATACCAAAGCGCGAGCGGAGAGACATGATTGTCAAAGGCGAACCGTCCGCGTGTTCCCGGGTGAAAAAAATCAAAAGATGGCTTTCAGATAGACGTTTGAGGAGATTGGCGTCATACGGCACCAATGACACCGAAGCAGGAATTTGTACTGCAAGCCTAGGCACGGCCTTAAGCTCCTCCGGCCCAATAATGTTTTTCCCCATTATCTTTCTTGCTTTCTCAATTTCCGTCATGCTGGCGATAGTATTCGATTAAACGTCCAAATGTGGCGATGTCCCCCTCGGCCGCGTATTTTTCTATTTTTTTCTTTTCGACAGAAAGCAGATCAAAACGCCTGCCCCACGGATTTGCTTCAAACCAGGGGAGTCCTCTGGCTGCCGAATTTATAATCTTGAGAGACGCTTTCCTGTCATCTACCGTCTTCAAGTATGTAAGAAACGCGCGAAGCTGATGATAAGGGGAAGTAACAATAATAATTTTCTTCCATCCTTTTTTCTGCGCCATGTCAATAACGAGACCCGCTTCTTCTTTGGTGCTGGCACCTTCTCGGATAACGAGTATCTTGCCCTTCGGCACTCCGAGTTCCGAAACTGTGTCGGGCAAATCATAAAAACCTCCGCCGGTTTTATTATTTATTCCGGCAAGAATCACTACTCGAGGAGCAAGACCCCGCTTAAAAAGACGAACAGCGTGAGGCGCTCTAGCATAGCCGTCCCCCTGAAGCAGGATAATGGCGTCCGCTTTCCCTTCTTCGCCCGACAAAACCAGAGCCAAACTTTTTTCAAAATCTGTCATTGGAGATCTTCAAAATGAAGCGGCTCGAGAGCTTGTATATCCTTCTTCGCTCTCCTGCCGAGTACCGCGTTTTTTAATTTCGGCAGAATACCGAGAGCGGGCCTTAGTTCGACGATGTCGGAACGACTGAGCTTAGCTCCTTTCCTTATGTTCTTTCGGGCATACAGTGAGCGGCGTTGGACAATTACTGTTTCCGACTCTTCTGTCGCGACCTCCTTACGAGAGGAGCCGAGCGCCTTTTCCATGTCGCGTATTCTTTTTACCATGAGCGCGAATTCAGCCGGCTCCATGGAATGAGGGTGGTCTGGACCGGCGTCATTTTTATTTAAAGTGAAATGCTTTTCTATGACCTTAGCTCCCAAAGCTATAGAACCTAGAACGACCGTATCGCCGAGTGTATGGTCAGAATAACCGACAATACAGCCGAATGCCTGTTTATACGTATCTATAACTCTCAAATTGGCGCTTTCAATTTTCGATGGGTAATTGGTGACGCATTGCAAGAGCGCCAGATTGTGGTTGCCGGTTTTTTCGATTACCTGTACCGCTTCATCCACTTCCGCAAGGGTGCTTGCGCCGGTTGCGAGAATCACTGGCTTGCCCTTTTTTGCGATGTATTCGATTATTTCATGCCACGTAATGTCACCGGAGCCGATTTTGTAAAAAGACGCTCCAAGCTCTTCCATTAAATCTACCACCTCGAAATCGTACGGCGAAGATGAAACACCGATGCCTATTTCTCTGCAGTAATCGAAAAATTTCTTGTGCCACTTTCGGGGGAATTCGGCCGCTTTGAACACTTCGCTGACCGGCTTTCCCCACTTGCCGTGAATACCTTGAAGCTTCATGGAGGAAAAACCTCTGCCGGACACGATTTTGGGCGCAAGAAAGCTCTGTATTTTGACGACGTCACCGCCCGCCTCCTTCACCGCCCAGGCAAGCTTTTTTGCTTTCTCAAAACTGCCATCGAAATTCGCACCGATGTCGGCAATAATAAGCGCCGGCTGGCCTCTGCCTATGAGTTTCCTGCCTATTCTTATTACTTCAGAAAATTTCTTTTTGTTCATATACTTCGATCTACGCCAGTGTCTTAATGATATGGCGTAACGCGACAGGTGTTTTAATCTTTATGAGGTCTTTGTGCGGCAAGGCGCATGCATGCCCAGCTCCGGGCATATAACTGACCGTTCTTTTATGGCAGGCTAAACCGACTATTAAGCTCATACTCGTCATCCCCAGGATGAAATCTGCTCGTACCACATCATCAATTATGTTTTTATGCGTCGATTTACTAATCACTATCGCATGCGCATACTTCTGAATTATATCGTCATATTTGTCCGCTTTCTCCGAGGGATGAAAGCGAATAATGACTTTAAGCGGTCTCTTCAACACGGAAATAGTGGCTAAAAGATCTTGCAGTATCCGGAATTCACTACATCGAACTTTTCCACTCTCTATCGGCTCGCTCATGAATACTATGGTGCTACCATCCGATCGCGCGTTGAGGCGTTTGTACTCTTCGACGATATCAAGCAAATAGTAATTGGGGATTTTTGCAATGGTGATTCTGGGAAATAACCGCTTTGCCATCTTAAAAGCGGTTTCATCAGCCACCCAAATCTCTTCCGGCAGATTGTTTTTCCACCCGCTCTTCGGATATCCGAATCTCTCTCTGTAATTCACCCAGTGATCCAAGAAGGACACCGTCTTTATACCGTTTCTCTTTGCCTCTTTTATGAAATCCCGCTCAATGTAAGTCATCCAACCAGTGCCGGTAAGAACGAGGAACGCGTCTCTGTGTTGTCGCATGATTTTGCCGATGCGCACTCTGTCTTCCGGAGCTGCTTGACACTTTATTCCGTATCTGCCCATTATTGAAGACGCCGGCCCACTGCCGAAACAGACAAAATCAAACTTGCTTTTGTTTTTTGAGACATACGCCGATAGCAATTCTGCTCCTCCGGCATCGTTTACGGCCACGAGAATTTTCTTCTTATTTTTCATATTCATCTCTGAGAAGCCCATAATGGACAACGTCTCTAAACGCTCTATCCTTGAACATCGCCTGCCGGGACACTCCCTCTTTCTTAAAACCCAGATATTCAGCCAGCTTTTGCATACCGACATTGTCAATGCTTGTGCCGCAATATATTCTATGCAAATTCAGTTCATCAAATCCGTGTTCAATGATAAGCCGCCCGGCCGCTTTACCCGCACCCTTGCCCCAGAATTCTTTATCTCCTATGAGTATCGCGAATTCGGCAGTCATGCTTATGTTATCAATGTTTTGAAGCGATATGTTTCCTATATGTCTATCGGTCTCCTTGTCTATTATGGCGAGAATAAGGTTGCTGTGTGATTTAATTACGTCTTTGTAATATTGCTTCATATCTTCGTTGTAATTGGGAAAACGGCGATGCGAATTAAATCGGCACACCTCGTCGTCGTTAAACCAATCTCTATAATGGTCATTCAGATCATCTTTCAAAATTGGCCGCAAATATACGGTCTCGCCTTTCAAAAATGCTTTTTTATTTTCCATACGTTATAAGTTGTTCAATATTTTTATACACTTTTATAAATGCCCCTATCACGTCATCCGCGTCCTCTCTGGAAATGAATGAATGCATTATGTCATGGAAAAATAGCTCTTTATAATGCATTCTCTCCGCCACGGGGCACAGACCTCTTTTGTATGACACCTTTCTTCCGTTCGGAAGATTGAAAGGATAATTGGCTTTTCCGAAACCGGTCTTTCTTTGGAAGACCGGCATACGATACAGTGGCTTCACATAGCCAAAGCTCACCAGTGGTCCCTCGTCTTCCCGCGTCTGTGTCGGAGCAAGCTCCGCGCGAACGGCTTCTATGAATTTGTCCCGTGAAATTCCGGCTTTATTCTCGTCAAAGCGGAAAGCGTGGACATAATACGCATGGGAGACGCCTTTTCTGATTTTTGGGGCAATGATACAGGGAATTCTCGCCAGGCGGGATGCAATGTATTCGCAGTTTTTAACTCTCTTCTTTAAGAGAGCGCGGAGTTTCTTAAGTTGTTCCCTGCCTATGGCCGCTTGTATTTCGGTCATTCTAAAGTTGTATCCAACCATGTTCGTCAGGTCTTTTGTTTTCGCATCCTCAATCGCCGCTTCGGCATGATTTCTTATAAGTCGCAGACGCTTTGCCCATTCGTCATTATCGGTTACAATCACCCCGCCTTCTCCAGTATGAATATGCTTGTGATAATTTAGAGAATAAATGCCAATATCTCCCAGTGTCCCCGCAAATTTCCCTTTGTGCTTTGCGCCCGGAGCTTGAGCCGCGTCTTCAATAACCAGGAGATTGTGCTTTTTGGCAAGTTTGTTTATAGCGTCAGCGTCATACGGCTGGCCAAATAAATCCACCGCGATAATCGCCTTGGTTCTATTCGTTATCTTCTTTTCAATTGATGCGGGATTAAGACAGAAATAATCTTCCTCAATATCGGCAAATACCGGTATAGCTCCATAAAAAAGAGGCGCAGTCGCGGATATGCACATTGAATAGGGAGTAACGATAACTTCATCTCCCGGGCCTATACCAACAGCTCCCAGAGCGGCCTGTATGGCCGAAGAAGCGGAATTGACCGCCACGGCGTGCTTGACTTTGAAATAACGCGCCCATTCTTTTTCAAACGCCTGCACTTCAGGACCCCCGTAGAAACCTTGATGCCAGGACCCTAGATAACGGGAAAGAACACCCGAGTCAAGCACCCGATTCACTGCTCTCTTTTCTTCTATGCCGATAGTCCGGTACGCAGGAAAAAGTCTGGTTCTAACCGGCTGGCCTCCGTTAATTGCTAATTTAGACATCGTACTTTTTAAATTTCTTTCCATGCAACAGTAATTCGCAAATCTTTTGTGTTTCAAGCGAATCGTCAATCCCGCAAAGTAGCGGGCTTTGACGGCGCAGGTGCAAAACGGCATTATCAACCAATACAACCATTGCCCTATCCAACGAAGTACTTTTGATGACTGGCTTACCTAAACACTGATACCCGGCATATCTTGGATCACTCGTGACCTTTTGAATAGATACGCAAAAACCAAAATCAATAAAACGAACGCGGCGCTTTTCAAAAAGAATATCAATTTCAAAGATTGAATACCTGCGTTCATCACCGGACATTAAATGAAATTGTTTACAAAGCTTAAACTCTAAACACCCTGATACGCTCTTATCATAGTGACTAAAATCAGGAACCGAGAAAGTTGTTACAACGCTCGTAACTTCTCCAAATAAATAGCGACATAAATCAATCATATGCGCTCCATTATGCACAATGCCTTTTGTATATATACCGCTCGCGCATACAATACCCCCGTATTTATTCTCCCGTATAGACTGTCGAAGCTTTTGGACAACCGCATCGAAACGACGAGAATAATTTACGAGTATCGGTATGCCAATCGTATCATAAAGACGAACGATCTTTTTTGTGTCAGCTAAATTCGTTGTTATTGGTTTTTCGCAGATGACAATCCTAGTTTTTTTATAGTGGGCAATTTTCAATAATACACCAAAGTGAGACGAGTCTGGCGTACAGACATTTACAATGTCTGGTTGTACTTTTCTCATCATTGTATCCAAATCATCATAGGTCTGACAGTTCCATTTTTTAGCGGCGCGACGAGCCGCATTCTTGTTACTATCAAGAATGCCCATTAAATCAACCCGTGGATGCTTTCTAAAAGCGTGAGCATGGGTTAATACTTCTCCGCTCTCAAGAGAGTCAAATTGAGAGGCAATCCTGCCTGCGCCAATTATGACCGCTTTATAGTTACCCTTCGAGGGCATTTTTTGTTTTGACATTTCGATTGATAGCGAGTAAATGCGGATTTTCCCTTAAAAAATCCACCACTTCGTAAGGACCGAAGTGTTGATTGATCGGCAGTAATCTTTTAAAAATGACGTCTAGCAATTCATAATCCGCTTGTTCATCAAGCGTAACGCGCAACTCGGGCCAAAAAAGCTCTTTTTCTTTGGGAAACCAATTGTGGAGTGTGAATATGTCGGGATGATTGTATATATAATAGGAAACATGAACCCGATCGATTGGATCTCTGGTAAGCTTGGAAACTCGAGCTAATATGTCCACCGGAAAAACCTGCACATCGAAACCATCTGGATACGATCTGTGGATAGTATTGGAGGCATAGTCTACATCATGAGAGAAAAATTCTTCGATTCCTCTGTCTACCAACTCGCCGTTTATAAGAGGACAGTCCCCCGTTAATTCAACAATAATGTCGCCGTGTACTGATTGCGCGGCTAGTAGCACCCGAGACAGAACATCATTTTCGCTACCGCGAAAATACGTAACATTTAGTCTACTGGCCAGCGAGACTATCGGGTCATCGGCGCGATTAGTCGTAGTAGCGACAACAATTTCATCCACATAGGCGCTAGTTCGTATCCTTTCCAAAAGACGCTCAAGGGCCGGCTTGTCAGCCAACGGCAACAATACTTTTCCCGGTAAACGCGAGGATGTCATGCGCGCTTCAATAGTGGCAACTATTTTCTTATCGCTCCCTTTATACATATGATTGCAGAGAGATCACGAGTGCTCAATCAATTTCTTCAACTGATCTTTGGTCAGCCACTCCTTATTGTTCTGACTCTGATAGCTCCACCCTTCCCGCACTTTTTTTCCCATTCGCTGATATTTCTGATACCGCTTACCCTCCCAAAAGGGAAATTCAGGAAGCACGACGAAGTACTTGGGGAGCTCCACCGCAAACCGCGACTCCTGGTCGGTTAATAACACTTCATGAAGTTTTTCTCCGGCGCGCAGTCCGATAGTTTCTTTTTTGGCGTTTGGGATGATTGCGTCTGCCACATCCCCTATCGTCATACTCGGAATTTTTGGTATGAATATTTCCCCTCCCTCCATTTTCTGCAATGCAAACATGACGAGTTCGTGCGCCTGTTCTAAATTTAACCAAAATCTGGTCATAGTGGGGTCAGTAATCTTGACCTTCTTCCCCGCTTCCTTATTCCGGAGCAGAGTCTCGACAAAACTCCCCCTGCTCCCGAGCACGTTTCCGTACCTAACCACAGAAAAAGCAGTTGTACCGCCCGAATATGAATTGGCTGCTATAAAGAGACGTTCGGAACAAAATTTGGTGGCGCCATAAAGATTCCCCGGATATGCCGCCTTATCGGTGGAAATCAAAAGAACGTGCTTCACTTTCTGGTCAATAGCGGCCTCAATAACATTTTGTGTACCGACAACATTGGTTTTGACGGCTTCAAACGGATTATACTCGAGAGCGGGAACTTGCTTCAATGCCGCCGCATGAACGATAATGTCAACATCTGAAAACGCCCGCCGCAAGCGGTCCACATCCCGGATATTCCCAAGAAAGAATCGCACCCGGCGGTCCGAAATGCCCGTCTCCATGTGGTATTGCTTCAGCTCATCGCGGCTGAAAACAATGAGCTTCTTAATGTGATGTCTCGATAGAAGCATGCGCACGAAGCTCTCCCCAAATGAACCGGTTCCTCCGGTGATCAGCACCGTCTTCCCCTTAAGAAAATCCCGCTTTTTCATAGCAGTTTCTATAACTTCTACTTTTGTAATTCTGTTTCAATGGCCCGAACTATATTATGAATATTTTGCCGCACTCCTATTTTGGAAACTTCATGAGTATACGAATCAAAATACGCTTCAACGCTCACCTTATCCAAACATGCCAACAGATTAATTACCTTTTGTTGCGATATCTTAAACCCCTTCTTGATTTTTTGCATAGCTTCTTTACAGGAAACCGTGTCCTTAACCTTAAACGCACCTTCGCAATGCTGATACCACGGGTAGCCAAAGACGAGAACCGGCTTTGACCTCAAAATAGCTTCCCAACCGACGCTACCGGCGCCGGTAGCCACTGCTTGCGAATGACGAATCAATTGAAATGAATTCGTCCCCACAGGTACTACTTTCACATTCTTTAGCCCCGCAAGGGCTTCATAATAGCCCTTGGGACGGAAATTATAAAACTTTACCCCGAGAACCGGCCATAACGCGGGATGCTCTTTCACGTAGATAAACCAGTCTTTGGGAAGTGCGGCAGATAACGTCTCGATCATTAAAAGTTGGTCTGCAAAAACTCCCGCCTGCGGGCATGTTTGAGATTCCGGTTGATACTGAAGGGTGGCGTATACAAACTTCTTCGCAAAATCGGCCGTTGACTGAACTCTTAGATATTCTTTCTTGAGATTAGGACCTAACCTCCGAGGAATATAGGTAAGCAGCGTCATGAAGACAGAAAAATCCCCGTGCACGGTCAAGGATGTCCATAACGAGCGGAGTTTGATGAAAAACAATCCTATTCCCTTGTAGAAAGAGAGCGCCTGTTGAGTATAGAGTGGAGGCGTGTCTTCACCGATTTCCGCATACTTTTGATAATGCCCGCGAGTGCTCGGCCTTAAATCAGCGAGTGAAAACTGTTTATTATCATTGCGTTCTATTTCGTCTATCAAGGCCGATGACCCGACTTTATAATCACGCATAACTATAGTCCAACCTGTTGTGAGCAAGATAGGTTCAAAGATAATCGTCTTGATGCGCATCTTTTGTGCAAGGGCATACATAACAAAATCGTATACGGTGTGGGGTATAGCGGAGTACACGATTGCATCCGGCTTATACATCTGCAATACACCGTACCAATAGCCAAGAAAACGGTAATAAAGATGTTTCCTCTCTTCCAGTGAAAATCTCCAATATTTCTTACCCATCATGGTAAGTACGGTGAGTTCGGTTTCCTGAAACTCTCTCATCAAATCCGCCCCGGGCGGTTGAAAATCTGAAGTATCCACTCCATTTGCCGGTTTCCCTTCCAAAGCATCAAACACACTATGAAAAATAGTATGCGGGAACTTGGATTGATCAACGCTTCCCTCCCTAAAATAGGTCCAATAGACTATTTCATGGGATTTCTCCTTCAATTGAGCGACAACATCGCTTAAACCGAACTTTTTCCCGTCCCAGCTTACAAAAAATAAACGCATAAGGTTTTCTAGTTAAACTTCACAAAACACAGTGGGTGACTGTTCAAACCTTTCAAAACACAGACCGCACAAAAGTCCAGACAAAACTTCAAACTTCTCAAAGCACAAACTCGCTTCTCTGTTTGGTTTTTTGTGTACTGTGCTTTGTGCGGTCTGTTGGAGTATTGGGCATTGTGCTTTGGGTTCTGTCTGAAATTAGATGAATTGTCTTCCTACTTTTTTGCCTCAATCCACACCGAAAGGCCGAACCGGTTCGCGAGTTTCTGTTTCAATTTCCTCGGCAGGAGCTTCCCGAACGGGAGAAACCGGTGCGGGAACACGTCCAGTATGTCAGGATTGTCATAGGTTGCTACCGTTACTCTCGGAAATACCGACCACATGCGCCAAAGTTCCTGCGGCGTGTAAAACTTGGTGAGCATATTCCCGCCGATTTCCGCGCCGTCTGTGTAGCGGTTGGTAAGTTCCTGCACCGAACGCCTAAGGAGTCCGCCGCGCAAGATGCCTTTGCCAAAGAGTATGAACCACCGCCAATGCAGGGAATTTTTGTTGTACATCATGGCCGCCGCGCGGCCCCCCTTTTTGAGAACCCGATATATCTCGCGGATGGCGCCCTCCGTGTTCGGCGTATGCATGAGAACGCCCCAAACAAAACAATAGTCAAAGGTTTCGTCAGGATAGGGAATTCGTTCCGCGTCTCCCACCCGAATATCTCCCTCAAGATGATAGAGCGCAAAACGCTTTTTCGTAAGTTCAATCGCTTTTTCGGTGAGGTCAATCGCAGAAATCTTCGCTCCCGCACGAGCGAATTGCTCCGTACTCCATCCGCTGCCGCACCCTATATCAAGCACCTTTTTCCCAACAAGTTCTCCATAGGGGACGAACTTTGAAAACAGCGGGTATCCGTCGTGCGCCCATGGGCACCATTTGAAAATCTTGCGGTCAATGTTGCGGAAAAAAGCCCAGCTTCCTTCTTCCTTCTTCACAAAATACGTGAACGGGTAGTTATTCCACCAAGATTTTACTTTGCTTTTCAGCGCTTCGTTCTGTGAATCCATCATATAATTAAGATAGTAATTGATTACGCGCGGAACGCAAAATACTTCAGCTCTGTTGCTTGTAAAATTTTGCAAAACGAGAGTCTTCCTGCTTAAGCAAAACGCCGGGCTTTCCTTCTTCAACAATCTTACCTTTTTCCAGCACAAACACCTTGTCCGCGTTCATGATTGTGGAGAGCCGATGGGCAATGACGATGAGAGTTACCTCGCCGTGGAGCCGCTCGATGGACTCGTGAATAAGCGTCTCGGATTCCGTGTCAAGGGAACTTGTCGCTTCATCAAGAATAAGCACATCTGGTTTTCGCGCCAGCACGCGGGAGAGGGCGATGCGCTGACGCTGCCCGACGGAGAGAAAAACACCGCGCTCTCCCACCATTGTCTTGAAACCATCCGGCAAACTCTGAATGAATGCAAGGATGTTTGCCGCGTGAGCGGCATTTTCAATATCGCTTTTTGTCACGGACGCACTGTAGAACCGTATGTTGTTTTCTATGGTGTCATTGAGGAGAAACACGTCCTGTGACATGTATCCTACGCGCGCTCTCCAGTCCTTGAGGCGCACACGGGAAATCGGCGTTCCGTCAAGCACAATCTCCCCCTTCTCCGGCTCAATGAGCCGTAAGAGAAGGTCCACAATCGTGGTCTTCCCCGACCCCGACGGACCGATAAGGCCGACCATTTCCCCTTTTTTTATGGAAAGCAAAATGCTGGAAAGCGCTGGTTCTCCTCTTTGGTACGTAAAATCCACATCGCGAAACAGAAGCTCCTTTCCAAACGCAAACGGCAGTACTCCGGCATCGCGTTCTGCCGCCGTTTCAGCTTCCTTGCGGTAAGAGAGAACGCTTTGCAGATACGGGATTTGAGAACTGATAGTGTGGGCGTGGTTCTGCGCATATTGCACGTTAGTTATAACCTTGTTTAGGGCGTACACTACCACGGCAAAGGAAGCGAACTCGAACGCGGATGTCTTGTAGAGGAATGCGAACAGACCGATCACAAAAAAGACACTGGCAAGGTGGAGTAGTGAAGCTGAGATATTCCGGAGGAACGCGGTTTTGAGATAGAGGCCTCGCATGAGAGAAAGAAGCGTCACGCCCCTTTCAAGAGTTTGATTCTCGAGATGCATGGCTTTGATCGTCTTTGCGCCGATCGTATGCTCGTTTGCAAAATGGGCAAGCCGCTTGTTTTCCCGAACCATGTCTATCGAGACAATCTTGGTTTTCGTGAGAAGCGGAAGAAATACAAAGAAAATACACGCACCGGAAATAAAGGCGAGTAGAGCGATGATGGTAGAGATATTAAGGACAAGAATGCTGTAAATGATAAGGTTGGCGCTCACGAGCGCGGCGCCGCTCAAATAATAGAGTATTGAAGAACTGGCTACGACCTCGGTCGTGAGCATCTGGTCAAGATGCCCCACTTTTTGCGAGGAGAGGAACGGCCACCGCGCGGCGAAGGTTATCCGAAGCAGCATGCTTCGCGTGCGCTCCTCAAAGTCAGCCATGATTTTCGCCGTAATCTGCTGGGAAAAGAACAGAAAAACTGCTTTGGAAAGAAAGAGCGCCACCATGAAGAAGAGGAGGAATTTCGCCGTATAGGGAAGATGTAGAAATCGGAAAAGTTCAGCGATAGCGAGAGAAATAGTGTCATTCGCCTTAGTGGCGCCGCCGATAAATGAAAAAAGCGGAATAATCGCCGTGACGCCGATGCCTTCGAGAAGTCCCGAGAGAAAGTTTAGGGCGGCCATGAGCGCGATACTCCACGCATATTCCCCGAACGCCTGCCGAAACAGGGAGAAGAGATTGCCGATTTTGCGAATGGCGTTCATGTATAGCGGGAAGGTTAAACAAAATGATTGCGGTCCACTTCCTCTATGCGTCCTCGGAGTTCCTTTAGAGTGAGCTTGCGCGCGAACTTGGAAGAAAATCTCTTGTCGTCTTTTCTGACGCGGGACGCGGGGTAGATGGCGGTATATTCGGAAAAAGCCGCGCCGGAGGGAGTCAGAATGTACATCTCCTTGGTTTCAAGAGCAGATTCCACCTCATGGTCGGCAAGCAGTTTCTCATGCATTTTTTCGCCCCTTCGCTTCCCGATAATTTTCGTCGCTATCTCGAAAGGTTTTTTACCGAATGCAGGGGCAAAGTAGGCGATGCCGGCTTGTACTACGTCGGAAAGTTGCGCCGCCGGCATCTTGAGAACGAATATCTCCTGCCCTTTTCCGAGGAGCGCGGCATGAAGCACCAAACTCACCGCTTCGGGTACGGTCATAAAAAAACGAGTCATGTTTGGATCCGTTATCGGAATCGGCTGGCCTTTGTCGATGTGGGACTTAATGAGCGAGAGAATGCTCCCGCGGCTGCCCAAGACATTCCCGAATCGCACACAGGTGAATTTGGTTTTCGTGCCGCCTTTGTAAAAGTACGTGGCTAGAAACAATTTCTCTGCCATGAGTTTGGAAACGCCAAGTACGCTTTCCGGCTCCGCGACCTTGTCGGTGGAAATGCCAATTACGTGAGAAGCGCCCGCGCTTCGCGCCGCTTCAATGACGTTTTGCGTGCCGACGATGTTCGTTTTGACCGCCTCGAATGGATTGTACTCGCAAAGCGGCACGTGCTTCAGCGCGGCGGCGTGAAAAACGATGTCAACTCCCTCCATGGCAAGCGCGAGACGCTCCCTGTCGCGAATATCCCCGATGATGAAGCGCATTTTCTCCTCCTCTCCCGCAAGTTCGTGCATCAGCTGATGGTGCCCCTCTTCGTGGCGTGAAAGTACGCGAATTGTCTTTGGCCCTTTCTTCAAGAGTTGCCGCACGATTTCGGAGCCGATGGAGCCGGTGCCGCCGGTGACCAGAATGATTTTGCTCTTAAATATATTTTTCATGACGCTATGGCATCGCCCGCGCTAGCGCATGTGCGATGAATGCGACGTCCGATTTCTTGAGGCCAATGTAAAACGGAAGCGCGAGCACCCGTTTGCTAACATCTTCGGAGACGGGAAAGTTACCTGACCGGTATCCGAATCGCTTCCGATAAAAACTGAAGAGGTGAATGGACGGAAGATATGGTTTTGTCGCTATGCCTGCTCGCCCGAGCTTCTGCATAATCATCTCGCGGGAAGCGCCGCGCGGCAAAAGAACAGTATACACGAAATAGGTATGCGTGTTTCGAGGCGCGACGTACGGCATGATAATGCGCCCCGCGTGCAAAGCGAGGCATCTTTCGTACCATGCAGCCATCTTCTGTCGCTCGCGAATAAGAAATGTAATCTTCTCAAGCTGGGCGAGACCGAGGGCCGCGCTCATTTCGGGGAGGCGGTAGTTGTACCCGAGCCGTTCATGGTTGAGCCACTCTCTGTTTTTCCCCCTTCCCTGATTGCGCAGACTTCGAAAGAGCGCGTCAAGTTTCCCGCTGTTCGTGACAATCATGCCTCCTTCGCCGGTGGTCATCTGCTTGTTCGGATAAAAGGCAAAAATGCCGGATTCCCCGAATGTGCCGGCCATTCTTTTTCTTCCGTCTAATCCCATCTGCGTCGCGCCGAGACTTTCGCACGCGTCCTCTATAATCTTGAGTTTGTGTTTTTTCGCAATCGAGAGGATCCTATCCATCGCGGCGCACTGCCCCAGAATGTGCACCACAAGTATCGCCGCTGTTTTGGGGGTGATGGCCGACTCTATTTTTTCAGAGTCAATGTTGTAGGTATGCGGGTCAACATCCACGAATATGGGCTTCGCGCCGACATAGAGAATCGCGTTTGCCGACGCGACAAATGAGAACGGCGGCGTGATGACCTCATCACCTTCTTTGATGCCGGCGGCAATGAGCGCAAGGTGGAGTCCCGCCGTGCCGGAAGACACCGCAACGGCGTGCTTTGTTCCCACGAAGCGAGCAAAGCGTTCTTCAAACGCTTCCACTTTGGGGCCGATGGAAAGCACTCCCGAGCGAAGCGCCTCAAGCGCATAATGCTCTTCTTTCTTTCCGATATGCGGTTTTGCGAGAGGATACTTCATACAGATAACTTATGACTTATGACATATGACATATGATTGAATAACTGAATAACAAGAAGAAGGGGGTCATTCAGTTATTCAGTTATGAGTTATCGGTCATTCAGTTTCTTTAGGGGCTTTGCCGGTACACCAGCGACGACGGTATTCGCCGGCACGTCTTTGTTGACAAAACTGTGGGCGCCCACAACCGCGCCCTCCCCTA
>MHSB01000009.1 GCA_001821155.1 Candidatus Taylorbacteria bacterium RIFCSPLOWO2_01_FULL_50_130
GACAGATTGATACCCTGATTACAAAGATTTTTCGCATTCAAAAACGCGCCCGCGGTAACCAGAGATTTCGGTAACAGTTATTTATGGCCTATAGCGCGTGAGGAAGGTTTCGTAGGCGTCTCTCGTTTTTTCATACAGATAGCCGAGTCGCCGGTTCTGGTCCAGGCACGCGATGCGTTGCAGAACCTTGGAGCACGGTCTGCTGTAGCGGATTTCCCTGCGATCGTTCCACAATCTTTTGGGTTGCCGGCGATGTTTGAATTCACGACAGTCAATGGCTGAAATAATGCCACGTTGCTGTAACTGTCTGCGAAGACCGGCGCTGTCATATCCTTTGTCCATGCGAGAGCGTTTCGGCCGGCGAGTTCTGTTCCCGATGAGCAAACGGTCAAGTGGGTATCGTCAGTCGTACATCATGCGCATTGGTTTTAGCGGTAATGGCGACAAGCGGCAGACCGTTGCCGTCGGTCAAAATGCTTCGTTTTAAGCCATTTTTCTTCTTGTAGCCCGAGTAGCCAACCTGATGGCGACCCCCCTTTTATTCTGTCTCACAGAAGCGTCAAGGTAGGTGTTGGTGAGGTTAAGTTTCCTGCGGCGGTTGAGTTCCAGAAGTAACACTCCGGCGATGGCGTTCCATACTCCGCTTTTCCCCCATTTCGTGAAGCGGTACCAGCAGGTTTTGCCTGAACCGTACCGCTCGGGAGGAATATCTTCCCATCGGCAACAGGTGGACAGCACATACAAAATGCCGTTGAGGATTGCGCGATCATCGCTTCTTGGCCTGCCAGTCGCCGCTTTCTTGGGCAGGAGCGGCCGGAGCAGTTCCCATTCTTTGTGTGAGAGGTCGGAGGGCAACAGCCCTTGTCTTTTTTTGAACATAATGACAGAACCGTTAATTAGTTCTATCATTATTATACCTTACGGTTTGGGTGGTTTTTAGATGACCTCAGTATAATGCTGTTTACCCATAGGTATCCCTTGAAAGGGTAATCGTAGGAGAGAATCTGACTCTTACCCCGCGAAGGGATACATCTAAGTTTATCCACATATGAAGCAGAGATTTTCTATCCCGAAAGCAGTAGCGAAAGTCGCTGAAACTTTGGAAGGCAAAGGATTTCAAGCATATTTGATTGGGGGATGCGTGAGAGACCTCCTACTTGGCAGAAAGCCGAAAGATTGGGATATAACGACAAATGCAAAGCCCGAAGAGATTGTAGTGTTGTTCCCAAGTTCATTCTATGAAAATGAGTATGGAACAGTCGGTGTGGTAACGGAGCATGCCGATGACGAAACACTTAGGGTGGTGGAAATTACGCCCTATCGCCTAGAGGGAAGATACTCAGACAAGCGCCGACCTGACTCCGTAACCTGGAGTACAGACCTGAAAGATGATTTGAAGCGCCGCGATTTTACCATAAACGCGATAGCGCTCTCCGTATCGGGAGAGCTTGTTGATTTGTTCGACGGTCGTGTTGATATCAGAAAGAAAACGGTTCGAGCAATAGGGGACCCGAGAAGTCGTTTTGACGAGGACGCGCTTCGTATGCTTCGGGCTGTGAGAATTGCGATGGAACTTGATTTTACAATCGACACGGCTACCCAAGATGCCATTGCCGTACACGCAGCACATTTGAAGGAGATGGCCGCGGAGCGGATACGGGATGAATTCATCAGAATCGTCATGTCAGAGAGACCTCATATTGGTCTTATACTTAGCCATAAATTGGGGCTGCTTAGGTACGTCGCGCCAGAACTCGAGGATGGAATCGGAGTAGCACAGAACAAGGCGCATTCATTTGATGTCTTTGAGCACATGCTCCGCACGGTTGAACACGCGGCTAAGAAGAATTTTCCCCTGGAAACACGACTTTCGGCGCTTTTTCACGACATCGGAAAGCCGGTAACAAGGCGGTGGTCGGATGAAAAAAAGGATTGGACGTTTTATGGACATGATGTTGTAGGATCAAAAATCACCGCGAAAATCATGGCCAGTCTCGCCTTCCCGAAAAAGATGACAGAAGCGGTGACCACGCTCGTTCGATGGCATATGTTCTTTTCGGACACCGAAAAAATAACGCACTCGGCGGTTCGTCGCATTGTAAGCAGGGTGGGGAAGGAGCACATCTGGAATTTAATGGATGTCAGAACGTGCGACAGAATAGGCACGGGGCGACCAAAGGAAAGTCCGTACAGACTTCGAAAGTATCACGCGATGATTGATGAAGTTATGCGGGATCCGCTTTCTGTCGGAATGCTTAACATAAACGGGAGAAGAATCATGGAACTTACAAAAATGACTCCGGGACCGAGGATCGGCTACATATTGCACGCGCTCTTTGAGGCCGTGTTGGATGACCCGGGGAAAAACACGCCCGATTACCTGGAAAAGAAGACGCTGGAATTGGATGCCTTGCCCGAAAAGGAACTCGAAAAGCGCGGTAAGAGCGCGAAAGAAAGCAAAGAAAAGGAGGAGAAAAAGGCGCTACAAGAAATACGAAAGAAGCATTGGGTTGAATGAGACTAGAGTTGAAAGATTTAAGATTACAGGAAGAAACTGCATTACATCTTATTTCACTTGAATCTTGAAACTCTCAACTGACAAGAAAAGCCGCCCAACATAGGGCGGCTTTTCTTTCGTTCTTTGAAAGAAAGCAAACCCTCATGGGCGGCTTATGCCGATACTGATATCATCAGCTCGGCTAAGGAGAGTCGGAAGAAATCGCGGCACGCTACCGGAGAGAAGATTGCTCCAAAAGATAAAAGGGTGCGGAGATATTTCTCATGTCCCAGCAGGACTGGATGTTTCTTCCGAGAAAGGAGAGAGTTGAGTCCTCTTTCAAAGAACCACGAGCAGAAGTGGAGCCTGTTCACAGAATTTGCCCTAAGTTTTACTCGGGAACAAAACCTTTGAACAGGCCCTCTCCCACTCTTACTTCCAGGGAAATGCAATCTACACATTTCTCTGACTAGCGAAAAGTGTACCTTTTTCTAAAGGACATTGTAAAGGACATGTCTGTGGATAAGAAAGGGGTATCGTCGGTTGAAATGTCCTTTAGAAACTGTGGCAGTGGCTTGACGTTCGCTATATGGCTATATATCAAGTCAATCTTCATTTTAGACTGTAGGTATTAAAATCTTATAGTTTGATAAGACGACTTTTCTCTGTTCATATTCAAAGGTGTTGCTATTAGGCGGGGACAACCTCTGTCGGACAGCTTGTGAAATAGTAGCAGTCAAAATTTTCATTGGATTTGCAAAATAAAGCTATTTATGCTATTTTTCGCATATGCTAACTAAAACCAAAAAGCTCAAAATCATCAAGGGAGTGGCGATTCATGAAAAAGATACCGGCTCGCCGGAAGTGCAGATTGCCGTGCTTACAAAACGCATTGATGAGCTTTCGAAACATTTGAAGGGCCATAAAAAGGATGTCCATTCGAGACGCGGACTCCTTTCTATGGTCGCGGACAGGCAATCCCACCTTCGCTATTTGCAAAAGAAAAACATCAGACGCTATAACGCGGTCGTGAAGAAATTGGAACTTAGGAAATAATGGATCGGCCTCTATCATTACGAGCAAAGTGGGGTAAGGCCAGGCGCCAAACAGTACCCAGTCGTAGTTTTTTCATAAAGAAGTTTGTTAATTTTATACGTTTTACAGACGAAGGGAGTTCGGTTGTAGCATTCACACGTCGTGAAAACTACAGCTCCGTGGCAATTTTCTAAAACTCGCTTCGCTCGCTAAGAAAATCAGCCATGACCGTTATCAAACACGAGGAACAGCGCGTTGGTGTCTTTATTGATACGCAGAATCTCTACCATAGCGCCAAGAATCTCTACCATGCGAATGTTAATTTTGGCCAAGTACTCAAGGACGTAGTCGCGGGGAGGTCGCTCATAAGAGCCATAGCGTACCTCATTACCACCGAAAGCGGCGAGGAAAAGGGATTTTTTGAAGCGTTGGAGAAAGTAGGTATTGAAACTAAGGCAAAACCGTTGCAGGTTTTTGGAAGCGGAGCCAAAAAGGCGGACTGGGACGTGGGCCTCGCAATAGATGCCATAAAGCTCGCGCCGAAGCTCGATGCCGTTATCATCGTCTCCGGCGATGGTGATTTTGCCCCGCTCGTGGAATATCTTAAGACGAATGAGGGTTGCCAGGTGGAAGTGGCGGCATTTGGCAAATCAACATCCAATAAACTGCTTGAGGTGTGCGATGATTTTCTTGATTTGGATGAAGACCCAAGGAAGTATCTGTTGGGGAGGGGAAGGTAGCAAACCAGCTTTTAGCTGACTTGTCCCATAGTGAGCTTCGCTCTACTACTGGGATAGCCGTTAGCTTTTAGGGAAGACCCACATTCAATTTCGTGATACAATTTCGTGCTATGCTGAAGAAACAACGACAACTCACTGCGGTGTATCAAAAGCGCGGGCGGGGATACATCGGCTGGATTGAGGAGATTCCGGGTGCAAACACGCAGGGAGCTATTTTTAGTGAAGCAAAAGAGAATCTGAAAGAAGCAGCCGCACTCATCATTGAAGCGAATCGAATGGCTACCAAAACTCTCAAAGGAGCGATAATTCGTAAGTCTCTTCGCGTCTCTGCGTAGCCAGATGAAACGGCCAGACCTTTTAGCGTATCTCCGAAAACACGGCTGCGTCTTCATCAAAGAAGGCGCGAAGCATAGTTTGTTTTTCAATCCTGCAGCCGGACGCTTTTCTACGGTGCCGCGGCACAACGATATTGACTCCTTCCTCGCCCTAAAAATCTGCAAAGATTTGGGCATTCCGAAAATTGATAAACGTTAACTTCCAACTCTTGAAGAGAACCCGAGGAAGTATTTGTTGGGAGTGGTGAGGAGATAATAGTGAAAAGGCGTAGGAGCGCAGGCGGAAAATTAATACAAAGGAAAAAGCGGCACGCTCGTTCCAAGCGCGCCGCTGAAATTTTGCCGCCGACTAATTGTCAATCAGCGGTCGGATGAAGATTTGGTGGCCGCGTCGGACCGTCTTTAACTGACCGAGTGGACACTTACCGTCGCCTTAGGATTTGAGATGCTTTTTAGCCGATTTATTCGGAATTTCTTTCCGAGAATCCGTTCCGCTTCCGTAATGTCGGGATTCAAGGGGTGAATGTAACCGGCCGTAAAAGCCTCGGCAAACTGCCGCGCTGCCTTGTTGGTCATCGTTGGTCTCATAATTATTTTCCTTTTTCAGATTTTGGGTGATATCCTTATACAGAATATCCTGATTTTAGAATTTGTCGAATTAAGTGGGGGGTGGTAAAGTAACCGTGTTATCAATAACCGCTGGTTTTTGGATAGGTAGATTTGAAAACGCGGTTTTCAAGTCTGTAACCCAAAAATCAGCCCTGCCAGTGCATTAAATTCGTGTCATTCGCGAACATTTGTGTATTGGTACCGTGTTTATGCAAAAAAAGGAATACTCGGTGGAGATCGGCGGCAAGAAATTGACCGCCGAGTTTACCGACCTTGCCGAACAGGCGAACGGGTCGGTCATTATGAAGTACGGCAACTCTGCTGCGCTCATCACCGCGACCATGTCGAAGGGTGAAAAGGAAACGGATTTTTTCCCGCTCACGGTTGATTACGAAGAGCGTTTCTACGCCGCGGGAGAAATTTTGGGCTCGCGATTCATCAGAAGGGAAGGGAGACCAACGGACGAGGCGGTGCTTTCCGGTCGTATCGTGGACAGAACCATTCGGCCGCTTTTTGACCCTCGGTGTCGGCGAGAAGTGCAGGTCGTGATTACGATTCTCTCAATTGACGAAGACGACCCGGACATCCTCGCGGTTATTGGCGCATCGCTCGCGCTCGGTACGTCCGACATTCCATGGAGCGGCCCGGTATCCGCGGTGCGCATTGGGAAACTCCGGGACACGAACCACCTTATCATCAATCCGGTGTACAAAGATCGCGCGGAAAATCCGGAATTTGAAATGGATGTAGTTGTGTGCGGAAAAGACGGTTTGGTCAACATGATTGAAGTCGGTGGAAGGGAGGTGCAGGAAGGTATTATCGTTTCCGGCATAGAGGAAGCCGCGAAGGAAATTGAGAAATTGCAGGCATGGCAGACGAACATCATTCGGGAAGTCGGAAAGAAAAAGCAGATTGTGGCTCTTCCGGAAATACCGACAACGCTCAAACAGTTATTCGCCGAAAAAATCACGCCGCGCATGGAAGAGTATGTATTCGGCCGGGCCCCGACAACTTCTGCTTCGCAAAACTTGAAGGGGCAGGCAGGGAATGCGCGTATCTACGAGCTCAAAGGAGAATGGATGGCGATAGCGAAGGAGCGGTTTCCAGAAGAGCGGTCGGGACTTATGGACGGTCTTTTTGAGGAAGAGGTTAATACCTTTATTCATAATGAAGCCATCGACAATGGCAGGCGACCAGATGGAAGAGAAATGGATGAGGTGCGCCCGCTCTTCGCAAGGGCCGGTGGAGTATCGAAAGTGCTCCACGGTTCTGGCATTTTCTACCGAGGTCAGACGCACATCCTTTCCGTGCTAACCCTCGGAGGCCCGGGGGATGCGCAAATCATAGACAACATGGAGATCCAGGAATCTAAAAAACGTTTTCTCCACCACTACAACTTTCCGCCGTTCTCAACGGGGGAGACTGGCCGCATCGGTTCCACGAATCGCCGCATGATCGGCCATGGCGCGCTTGCCGAAAAAGCGCTCATTCCCGTCATCCCGCCGATGGAGAAATTCCCGTACACGATTCGTCTCGTATCCGAAGCATTCGCGTCGAACGGCTCAACCTCCATGGGGTCGGTGTGCGCTTCAACGCTCGCGCTTATGGATGGCGGCGTGCCGATAACGGCACCGGTTGCCGGCATCGCATCGGGACTCATGTTTCGGCAACAAGCAATAACTAACCCCGCAGGAGAGCAAGCTCCCTACGGGGCAAGAGGCCAACAACCAACTGCAAAAGAAAGCGGCAAGAAAATAGTCAGGATCAATAATCAAGCATATGAGTATGTAGTGCTCACTGACATCCAAGGTCCGGAAGACCATCACGGCGACATGGATTTTAAGGCGGCCGGAACAGGGACTGGCGTGACTGCCGTGCAAATGGATGTAAAAGTGGACGGCGTGCCGATTCAAATTCTCGCGGAAGCGTTTGAGAAAGCAAAACTGGCGCGGCTCAAAATTCTTGAAACCATCGCAAAGGAAATCCACGCCCCGCGGCCGGATATTTCGCCGTTCGCGCCGAAAATAGTGACGATGAAAGTTAGAAAGGACCAAATTGGGCTCGTCATCGGCAGCGGTGGCAAGACGATTAACGGTATCAAAGAAAAGACCGGCGTAGACGCGATTGATATCGAAGAAGACGGGACAATTTTCATCTCCGGCAAAGAAGGAAGCGCGGATAAAGCGGTTAGGGAAATTGAGGCGCTGACGCATGAATTCAAACTCGGGGAGCGGCTTACGGGCACCGTGGTTAAGCTCGCGGAATTCGGCGCGTTCGTGGAACTGAATCAAACGACAGACGGGATGGTGCACATTTCGGAGATAGCGCCGTTCCGCATTGACCGCGTGGAGTCCTACTTGAAAGTAGGAGAAAAAGTCCCGGTCGTCGTAAAAGAGATTGACGCCGAACGCGGGCGCATTAAGCTGTCAATAAAGGACGCGGACCCGGCCTTCATTAAGCGAAAAGTCGCTTAATAAAAGAAATTCCAATATACAAGTACCAAATTACAAATAATACTCAATGACCAAACCTCAAAATCAAAAACAGAATGGGTCTGGAAATTGAAAGATTAGAATTTTGAATTTGTTTGTGGTTTGGAAATTGTAATTTGTAATTTTTTGCCGCAACCATAGTTGCGATATACTTATTACCGTATGCTGGAAGAGCAAACTCCAACACAAACATATCCTCCTGAACTGAAACGCATCAAAACGTTTCAAAGCGACGTTGAAGAACTGATACAGAAGCAACAAATCTCAAAAGCGGCAATCGCGCTCGCGGAAAGTGAGCGGCGAGTGAAAAAGGAAGAGGTGAGCGCACAACCATCCGCGCCGGCGCCCGCCTACAGCGCAAAAATCCTTACGCTTTCGGGTGGTCTCCCGCCGGCGGCGCCAAAATGGAATACGAGCACTCTCCTCGCCGTGGTCGTCCTTGTTCTTGCGGTTCTGGGAATGGGGACAGGGGTCTATTTCTTTCTTAAGCAAAACGCGCCGCTTCAAATTTCTCCGCCGAGAGTAAACGTCAAAAGCGGCACGGCGATAACATTAAACACAAAAGAAAGCAGGGAGAAGATAGTGGAAAAAATCCGGAGCCACGTCCAGGCGCTTTCGGTTCCGCAAAACGAGGTTCGCGTTATCCCAATCGTGCTCGACGGAAAGACCATTACGACCACCGAGTTGCTTGAAGAAATTGAAGCAAGCGTCCCCGCGGCGCTCCTCCGAGCGCTCGGAACCGAGCCGGTGCTTGGAGTACACGGATTCCGCGGCGGACAGCCGTTCCTTCTTTTCAGTGTACATTCGTATGACCACGCATTTGACGGCATACTTTCCTGGGAGCCGAATTTGCTTCGAGAAGTTGGCCCGCTCTTTGGAATTTCCGTCCGAAACATTCTCGGGCGCGTCGCAAGCACCACAAGCGACATCCTCGAAAACACGCTTACGATAAAGGATGTCATCATACGTAACAAAGACGCGCGAGTGGTACTTGGCCCGGGAGAAGAAAAGATATTTTTATATTCATTTTTGGACAAAGAAACGTTGGTGCTTACAACGAATACGGATACGCTCCAGTTTCTCATCGGCAAGGCGTGGGGAGGACGCTTACGCTAACAGATACCAATCTACACATACATACCAACCTGCTAATACCTGCAAATAAGATAAAGACATCCCCCGCATTAGTAGGTATTCGTAGATTGGAATAGATTAGTATTATTGGTATTTGTGTTATGATAGTTTTATGACCCCGGACACAAACATATTCAAAAAGAAATTGCTTGACGAAAAAAAGCTGGTGGAACAGGAGCTTTCGACCGTTGGGCGCCGCAACCCGGAGAACGCGGCCGACTGGGAACCCGTGGCACCTTCGGAAGAAACGGCGGAGAGAGACGAGGTGGCGGATAAGCTCGAATCTTTTGAAGAAAACGTGGCTATTGTGCGCCAGCTTGAATCCCGTCTTGGCGAAATTAACGCGGCGTTGGGAAAAATACATGATGGCGCGTATGGCCTGTGCGCGGTGTGCGGAAAAGAGATAGAGCGAGTCCGTCTTGAGGCAAATCCGGCAGCGGCGACATGCAAAAGTCATATGAAGTAGGAATAATGAATCATGAATTAAGGAGGAGACAATAATGCTCTTTGCCTTTCTTCTTCATAATTCATACTTCATATTTCATAATTCAATCCTATGTCCTTTGCCGCTGTTTCCTCCGCCCAAATCCATTTTCTCAAACCCAATCTGGTGCGCGTTGAGGTAGACCTTTCCCGAGGCCTCAACGCGTTTTCAATCGTGGGGCTGCCGGATAAAGCGGTGGAAGAAGCAAAAGACAGAATGTCGGCGGCAATCAAGAACAGCGGTTTTCGCTCGCCGAAGCAGAAAAACCAAAAAGTAACGATCCTGCTCGCCCCCGCGGACATCAAAAAGGAAGGGACGCTGTTTGATGTTCCCATGGCCATCGGTTACCTTATCGCAAGCGGACTTCTCCCCGCGAACGTGGAGAAGAAGTTGTTTGTGGGTGAGCTCTCTCTTGACGGGACGGTGCGAGGAATTGGTGGGGTCTTGCCGATTGTCCGCGAGGCGAGAGCCGCGGGTTTTGAAGAGGCATACGTGCCGCATGCAAACATGCGGGAAGCGGCGCTCGTAGATGGCATAAAAATTTTCGGGATAAAGGACTTGCTGTCTCTCGTGGCGCATGTAACCGAGAGGGACATCATGCCGGATGAGGATTGTCCCTTTGTGCAAAAACGAAGCTTGACTCCGGAACAAAAGACACCCTTCTTACCTTCGGAGCGAAATTACCAGATTGATTTCGCCGACGTGAAAGGACAAAAATCGGCGAAGCGCGGGCTCGAGATTGCCGCTGCCGGCGGACACAATATCGCCATGTGGGGGCCGCCGGGAACCGGGAAGACGCTTCTTGCCAAGGCATTCATTTCCATCTTGCCTCCGCTTCAGCTTGAAGAGGCGCTTGAGGTGACGGGTATTCATTCGGTCGCCGGAACGCTACGCGAGCCGCTCATCACTTATCCGCCGCTTCGCGCTCCGCATCATACGGCTTCCTACATCGCGCTCGTGGGCGGCGGAAGCATCCCGAAACCCGGAGAGATAACGCTTTCTCATCGGGGCGTATTGTTCCTCGATGAATTTCCGGAATTTGACCGGCGAGTCATTGACGCGCTGCGAGAACCGCTCGAAGAGCGGATGGTAACGGTCTCCCGCATCAAGGGCTCCGCGCAGTTTCCGGCCAACTTTACGCTCATCGCCGCCATGAATCCGTGCCCGTGCGGGAACCGAGGAGTGAAGGGAAAGACGTGCTCGTGCGCCGGACATGAGATAGAACGCTACAGAAGAAAGATATCCGGCCCTATTGTTGACCGAATAGACCTCTGGACGGAAGTTTCGGCGGTAGAGCATGAAAAACTCACCGAAGGGCGCGGCAGTGAGGAGCTAAGCGAACACATACGAAAAAGGGTTGCAGATGCGCGGCAAAAGGCAGAGGAAAGATATCAGATGCTCCAGCTCCCCTTTAAGACCAATGGTGAAGTTGGGGCTCGCGATATCGCTACCGCGATTCCCCTTACGGATGTAGTAAAGAAAACGCTCAATCTTGCGGCAAGGAAATACGACCTCTCCGCCCGTTCGTATCATCGTCTCATCAAGCTTGCGCGCACGGTGGCCGACATTGAAGACCATAAGGACGTGCTCGAAAGCGACCTCATGGAAGCGCTACAGTATCGGCCGAAACAGCTTTACGGAGGCGTTTAGCGGTTAGTGTATAGCGTCTAGTAAACACCTACATCTTGACCGCAGACAGTAAACTCCGCTCGTCCTATCCCTGTGCAGGAGCACAGGGCGTTCGGCGAGCGGAGTTTCCTTTAAGAACCCTCGGTTCTCAACGCTCGCTCGCAGACTCGCTCACTGCTCTCCTCCACGGGGAAACTACAGTTTCCCCGACCCCTTTCGCTGACCCGCCATTCATCCCTGCCTAGGAAGGCAGGGAGTTCTGGCGAGTCATTAAACCCGGCGACAGGCCCCCACATCAAGGGACTGTTGCCGAATGGCAAAATCGTCGTTTTTGCCACGCAGAAATAAGGGTTATTTTGGACAAAAAGTGACAAAAACGCTATTCGGCAACAGTCCCTAAACGCTAATCGCTATACGTTAGCCGTTTCTTAAAATGGATTGCGTGCGCCACGGACTTCAAAATGAAGGTGTGGACCGGTGGATCGGCCGGTGGAACCGACGTATCCGATGATGCCGCCTCGAATGACATTTTCTCCTGCGCTTACCGCGACTCCCGATAGATGCGCGTAGAGCGTTTGCGTGCCGTTTTGATGCGAAATAACGATATAATTGCCGTACCCTCCGTTCCAGCCCGATGAGCGCGCGATGATAACGCTTCCAGCAGCCGAAGCGAGTACGGGAGCTCCCGTATAACTTGCGATGTCCACGCCGTTATAACCGTGGAGCCCCTGGGTTTTACGGCCGCCGATAAGCGGGCGAAGGTAGTAGCCGTCCAAGTTGGGACCGCTTGCGCCGCGAATCGCCGCAGGTCTTCCCGCCGATGGAAGCGCCGCGACCTCGCCGTCAGGGACAAGAACAATGTCGCCGACCGCGAGCGCGGATTCCTCGGTAAGATGATTGTATTCCGCAATCTCCGTTACATCCGCTTTGTACTTTCTGGCGATGCTTCGGAGCGTATCCCCTTTCTGCACACTATGGCGCACACCGGAAATAGGAAGAATGATGAGTGTCTCCCCTTCATGAATAACGCCGCCCCGGATGTTGTTCGCCCACGCAACCGTGTTCGTCGTCACGCCAAACATTTTGGCAATCGCGCTTAAAGTGTCGCCCTTCCGCACCACGTAGATGCTAATGTTCGAGCTTTGGTTCTCCTCTATATCGGCAAGCGTACCGGCAGGACCGGTTTCCGAAAGAAGCGCGACGCTTCCAACCACCGTAATGTCGCCTCCGCCCTTGCCGGGATTCGGGTCAGGATTGAGCGCCGCTGATAGAAGCCATACGTTTTGGGAATTAATAACAGGAGATGCAACTTCAGCTTCAGCTTTTCCCGCAAAAAAGCCCGTAATAAAGGAAAGAACGCTAGCGCGCGCCCCAAGAGGGAGGAGAAAGAGCCCGGAGACAAAAAGAAGCGCGAGCGGGTGGCTCGCCATGCGGCTCTGTTTCAACGAAAAAAAACGAACGAGGGATTTCGTACCCCTCTGCCCGCGTGTATAGAGATTGTTGTTAATTGGCTCTGAAATAACAGAGAGGCCGACAGGAGAACTCTTTAGAAGCTGATCGCGCCACCAAAGCACAGAATCCTACGAGGCATTACATGAGGTTTCTGCAGTTGTGATGTTTGCACTGATTAGATTGCTTAAAAGTTCCGCTCTCGGTGGTCGTATCGGTAGTTTCTCTCGTCAAAGATGGCCCCGTAGAGCCATCTCTCATATCGGACAGTGGTTTCGAATTCCAATACTATAGTCGAGGAGGCCAGGGAAGTCAATCAAAAAATTAGGACCTGTGGACAACCAAAAATGAAAAAAAATGACTGTGACAGGAACAAGTAACTGGAACTGGAACCGTAAAATTGTCCGCTTTTTCTTCGTTCCAGTCACTTGTTCCAGTTACAAGTTCCAGTTATCACTGGTGTGCTATAGTGTCCACGCCATGGAACATCTCCAAGGACTAAACGAGCGGCAAAAAGAAGCGGTTCTCCACACAGAAGGACCGCTTCTTATCATTGCCGGCGCCGGAGCGGGGAAAACGCGCGTCATTACGAGCCGAATCCTGCACCTTATCAAAGAAGACGCCGCGCCCGAGACGATACTGGCGATTACGTTCACGAACAAAGCGGCCAAGGAGATGAAAGACAGAGTCTTTCATCTCCTTAACTCACCACCGACAACCGACAACCGACAGCAAGGAAACCAAATCCCAGTTACTGGTGGCCGGTGGCCGGTGGCCGGTTCCCCGTGGATGGGTACTTTCCATTCACTCGGGGCGTACATATTGCGCGAAAATGCTCATTGTCTCGATATTCCGAAACACTTTGCGATTTTTGACCGTGACGATTCCATACGCGCCACACGAGAGGCGATAAAAGAGGTCGGCCTTGACCCGAAAAGTTTCGAACCCGCCAGGATTCTCGGAAAGATCAGCCGCGAGAAGGGAAATATGGTCGGGGTGGAGGAGTTTCTGAATCTGCCGGAAGCTCGCTATTTTGAGAAAGTCGTTGGCAGTGTGTGGAAGGTCTATGAAGCCGTCTTGCGGCGGGAGAAGGCGCTGGATTTTGACGACCTCCTGTTGAAAGCCACCGTTCTGCTTGTGAAGGAAAGGGCGGTACGCGAGCGATATCAAAAGCGATGGCGCTATATTCACATAGATGAGTATCAGGACACCAACCATGCGCAGTACATGCTCGCGAAACTCTTGGCGGGTGAGCATAAAAACATCGCGGTCGTGGGTGATGAGGACCAGCTGATATACGGATGGCGGGGGGCAAGTATCAAAAACATACTCCACTTCGAGAAGGATTACCCGAGCGCCAAAATAGTGTTCCTTGAGGAAAACTACCGCTCAACCCAAACGATTCTCACGGTGGCAAATCGGATAATCAAGAAAAATAAGCAGCGAAAGGAAAAAACGCTCTTCACCAGAGGAGCAGAGGGCGATAAAATCGGCTTCTTTGCCGCTTACGACGAGGGGGAGGAGGCTGCCTTTATCGCGGCTTGCGCGCAAAAACTTATAGCGGAGGGCGCGCCGCCGCGCGAGATAGTCGTGCTCTTTCGGGCGAACTTCCAAAGCCGCGCGCTCGAAGAAGCGTTTCTCTGCGCAAAGGTGCCGCACCAAGTGCTTGGCATCCGCTTTTTTGAGCGGAAAGAAGTAAAAGATATCCTTTCTTATGTTCGCGCGTCCCTAAACCAAGACGGTTTGGCCGACTTTCAGCGCATCGTCAATGTGCCGCCGCGCGGCATCGGCAAAGTGACGCTCCTTAAGATCATTGCCGGAACGGAAAATGGGCTTCCAGCCGCAACGCGAGAGAAAATCGCCGCATTCAGAAAACTTCTCGACGAGTTCTCTCGCAAACTTGCGACTCTTCCGCTATCAGAAGCGATTAGATGGATACTTACGGGGAGCGGTTTGGAAGAGGAGTTGAAACGGTGCGGGGAAGATGGCGAGGAACGGCTGGAAAACATTCGGGAATTGGTAACTTTTGCTGCGCGCTACGATGCGCCAGAGGGCGCGCGTTCGCGCGAGGACGCCGTCCAAACATTTCTTGAGGACGCGGCACTCCAGAGCGAACAGGATGAACTTAAAGAAGAGGCAGATGCCGTGCGGCTCATGACCGTGCACGCGTCAAAGGGGCTTGAATTTGAGTACGTCTTCATCTCCGGCCTTGAGGAAGGACTCTTCCCGCATGAGAGAAGCAGGGTAGAAGAATCCGTCGCTGGCGCGGGCGAAGCCAGGATGGAGGAAGAGCGAAGACTGTTCTATGTCGCTCTTACGCGGGCAAAGAAAAAAATCTTTTTGACCTACGCCGGAGTTCGAACTATCTTCGGCTCGCGGCAAGCTACCTTGCCTTCAGAATTTATTCTTGACATTGATGAGGAATTTTTGCAGGTCGAGCAGTATTCATCATCTGGAGAGAAAAGCGGCGATAAGATTATTTTCTTCGATTAAGGCCGAGAAAATAATCTGGAGTCAAAATACGGGATTAAGAACGACGGGTACAGAAAATTTTCTCTCGTTTAATTCATGATTCACGCTTCGTAATTCATTTCTTATGCTTCACAAAAAGTCTTTAGGCCAGCATTTCCTTCGTTCAAAGGCCGCGCTCTTCAACATTGCGGAAGCGGCGAATCTTTCACGCGCCGATACGGCGCTTGAAGTAGGCCCCGGCGAAGGAACGCTTACGGAACTTTTGCTTGCGCGAGCGGGAAAGGTTGTAGCGGTAGAAAAAGACGATCGGTTGATGCCGATTCTCCGACAAAAATTCGCAGCGGACATCGCTTCAGGCAAGCTACATCTTATCCACGCCGACATCCTTTCTTTTTCCCCTTCTCACTACTCACTGCTTGCTACTCGCTACAAGATTGTCGCCAACATCCCCTACTACATCACTGGCGCGTTTCTTAAAAGATTTCTCCAAACCGAAACTCGCTCGCCGGAACTTATGGTGTTGCTGTTGCAGAAAGAGGTGGCAAGGCGCATCGTCGCGACAGACGGTAAGGAGAGCATTCTCTCCATGAGCGTGAAAGCGTACGGACATCCGGCATATATTGGCTCGGTAAAAGCGGGGGCGTTTTCGCCGCCACCGAAGGTAGATTCGGCAATCATTGCAATAGAAAATATCTCAAAATCTTTCTTTTCTGACGGTCTGGTTGAGCCGCCAACCGATACAAGGTCGGACCTTGTAAAAAAGAAAGAAAGGCGATTTTTTGAACTGCTTAAAAAAGGGTTCGCTCATCCAAGAAAGTTTGTAGCGTCAAATCTTGGCGTCCCCACGGAGAAACTTAAAGAGTGCGGCGTGCGCGACAAGGCTAGACCGGAAAATCTCTCGGTAAAAGATTGGAAGTGCCTTTCAGCGTCTTTTCGAGATTCGTAGCCATTCGCCGATCAGTAGTATTGGTATTTTCGTATGTTAGCCTTCAAATGCTTGACCCGTTAAAGATAATGAGCGGCGCTAAGAAAAAGGGAAGCGGGATGACAACGGGACAGAGAGAAAAACCGCAATCTACCCACACCCAAAAGTTGGCAATACATACCATAACCGGAAGATATTTTCCAAGCACTTGTTGTCCGGGGTGTCTCGCCGGTCCTTTGGAGAAGGTGTAATAACCGATGGCCTGAAGCAGGATGGGGGGTTGCGGCACGCCGGCCGCTTGAAGGATGTCAACTTCCGCCACGCCGTTAATGCAGGGCGGGTACACAAAACTATCAACTCCATATATGGGCGCAGGAATCGCGAAAGCGCTCATGTAGCTTCCAGGGGCGCCCGGGGTGTTGAGCACCCATCCGCCAAAATCAAAAACCGCATATACTGGAAAAGGAATGACAAGAGAAAAACACACAACAAGCGAGATGAATTTCTTTCTGAAAGGGAAAGACATATACTACAATAGTAGCATATGCAGAAATCCATCGGCATCACACTGCTTGAAATGGCTTTGGCTGCCGCAACGGCCGCCTTGATTGCC
>MHSB01000010.1:0-5694 GCA_001821155.1 Candidatus Taylorbacteria bacterium RIFCSPLOWO2_01_FULL_50_130
GATGTTAAACGAGGGAAACGCGGGGATAAAACTTGATCCCGACGGCTACACCTACCGCACGCGCGACGGCTCGCGTAGCGCGCATTTTGAGCATACGATTGTTGTGACGGAAAAAGGAGCGGAGATTTTAACCGGATTGTGATATACTGTCTGTATGGAAAAAATAAAAAAACAAGCAATACAGATAGCAAAATGGGATATAAGCGGAGCGGAACGCCTTGCTATTTGGCGTCGCGCCCAGTCAGTTTTGAAGCCAAAAGCAGGCGCAATGCTTAAAGAACTGAAGAAAATCCGGCGGGAATGGCAGTAATGTCATGGTTGTTTTCGATACCAATGCGATTATCTACTACCTGAAAAAAGAGCCGAGCGTAGTCTCGGCACTTAACAGAGTACTGTTTTCGTTCCAATACCGCCCCATTATCGCCTCTGTTACTGAACTTGAACTGCTCAGTTCATCATTGCTTACGTCCCAAGATATTGCGGAAATTGATATGTTGCTCGCTTCTCTTTCCATTGTTCCTCTTGATTCTCAGATCGCGCGTATTGGAGCTAAACTTCGGCGCGAATATCGCTTAAAAACACCAGATAGCATTGTAGCGGCCACCGCGCTTTTTACCAACTCAACGCTTCTGACAAGAAACATAAAGGACTTCAAACGGATTTCTGGCCTCCCCGTTCAAGCGGTTTGACTTCCACATATATATACCCATGCGCAAGCGCGAGGTATTCAGGGGCATATATAAAAAGCAGGACTTGGATTTCTCCAAGTCCTGTGTGAAAGAACTGTCAGCGGCTATTTATGCGGTTGCTTGCGCTTTCTCGCCTTCGGCGCATGCCTCCGGCGATGATTTGCTCCTTTTCCGAGGAGCCGCTTTTTTGAGCGCCTCCCCGATATTGTTGGTCCCCGCCTCGGTTTTTTCTGCCTCTTGGGGTTCTGGAGCAAATGCCGGCGCTTTCGCGTCTGCCGCCGGTTTGGCCTCGGGTGCGGATTGTCGTGCTTCCGCCGGCTTTTTAACCAGTAGATGATGTTCTTTCCAGCCCTCAACTCCATTGGAGGAGAATGCGCGCTGCAGAACGTCTATTATGGTTTGCAAATCAAGCCGACGACACGGCTTGACATCCGGATGTGATTCGCTCCCGTTAAGAAGCTGATTCGCCTTCCGAAAGTAGTACAAACCTGGGACAGAAGGATGTTCCCCTTCTTGCTTCAATCCTTCCCAGCCGCACGGCTTTATGGGTTCTTTTCCCGTTTGCGGGAGCAAGTACCACCTAAGCATCGCGACGGCCTCGTCCAAGTTGAGCCCCGGGAGCTTCTTATCGCTAAGAAATATCCCGAAATGTCCAGTCTCGCGCCTGACAATCGTAATGTCAGCTCCCCCAGCTTTGCTATGCCGGCTTGCGCGGGAAACCATCGGGTTTTCCGTCTTGGCGGCACACAGCGTCAGTCGGCGCTTTTTCTCCCCGTGTTCGGCCTTGTAGATTGTGTACCACCAGGCCGTGTTCTTTTTGCACTCATCAACTGCCTCCCAGAATGCCACCTGGTCATAGTACAGGTGCTCAAGCGCAAACCAGAGCCACTCTGCCATTTCCTCCGGCTGTACCGCATCGGTGCGGTAGAGCGCCTCCGCAACGTGCGCAAGCTCAAAGATGAACTTGACTTTCCCGTCCTCATCGAGGATTTTTCTTCGAGCCGTGCTCTGTTGAAGGAATCTCCGGGTACTTTCTCTCGCGCGCCCGTCTGGCATCCGTTTCCCATCGTCCAGCTTTTCCAGTTCCCCGAAAAGCTCAATTAACGTCCGCTCCATCGCCGCCTTGCCGGTGTTGAAGACGAGATGCCGGTGGATAGCGTTGAGAATGTCAACCGCCCACTTGAGCACAACCCCGTCTCCATTTTTGAGCCGGCGATTTAGCATTTTTACGAGCTCGGGAAGCTCGGTAAGCTGCACACCGCTCTCGGTGTCGCATCGAAGCGTTTCTTTCGCGATGCGCTTGAGAGGTTTGTCGCTCTCAATACCGAGGTACTGCGAAACAAGGGTTGTGGCGCACTCGCCTGGCAAACGTTCTTTTCCTTTCCTGTGCTCATCAAAGCGCGTCTTGGCGCACCCGATGGGCAGTACCTTCGCGGCGTCGAAGAAACTGTCTTCGTACTCTTCAACACCGCGAGTGAACTTCACCTTTGCTTTAGAGACACCGGGGAAAAGACGTTCCCCATATGCCCTAATCCTTCGAAATGCTTCATGCTCATCGGTGTGCGCACCGACATGCAAAAGCACGGTGTCTACCGAAATAGCTGTCGTATTCATTTTTCTCTGTTTCCTGAAGTGGGGAACTATGCCCCGTTTTTGGTGTACGGAATATGGCTTGCTTCTATCGAAGAGACACTGCAGCGTACGATAACATACCTCTCACATCCAGTCAATAGTTACAAACGCTCTAAAAACCTTTATTTTGATTGAGAAAAAAGACATCTTATTCTCCTAACTTTTTTAATGGTGTGTTACACTACTCCTATGCCTAACCAAGAAGAAACACCATTGCCCCCTCCAACTTTTTCTTCCGCTGATATCGAAATTGAGAAAACAGAGACGGCGCCCTTATCGGAGCCGCTTGTTCCTGAAGCCGCTCCGGTAAAGCAGGCGAGAAAAACGCCGGAGAAAAAGCGCAGTCCGGCGAAACCTCTCACGGGACCAACTCCGCCGCTTTCTTCCGGAGCGGAAAAAGCGCAGAAAGCGCCTGTCGTCCCCGAGACCCCGAAAACCTTGGAGGCGAGGAGGGATACGACGCTTAGCGCGTATTTCAAAAAGGTAAAGACCGGGACTGATTTTCTGCAGAGAGTGATTGATATGCCGGACCACGCAAAACTCTGCCGGGGTTTGAATATGGAAGTGGCGGAGATGGCGCAATTTTCCGGGAAGCTGTATCAACAGGTTCTTGACTTTTTCGTTGCGTTTGAAGCGTCAAAGGAAACAAAGAGTGCCGGCGAACTTGCGAGCACCGGTGAAGTATTCATATCCTCCGCGCAAATTCCGTCCGGCTGCCAGAGGGCGATTCGCGCCGTTGTACATGCTGACATTCTCAAAAAACTCGGGCTCGCTGTTGAAACTCCCGCGGTCCCGCCGGAAGCAAAAACGGCTAAAACCAAATCCGAAACTCTTCCGCTCAAACCGGTCTTCGAAGGAGGAGATGGAGGCAGAGGTGGAGGCGAGGCGGCGGAAACGTCCCCTCTTTCGCGCCTGCTTACCCCTGAAGAAATTGTGGCAAGCCAAAGGATAAAAATGGAGCGCGAAGCGCTGGCTAAAAAGCGCGCGAACGAGCGCAAGGAGCCCGCACCCGCGCCCTCTTCAACGAGCGAAACACGAGTCTCTGCCTCTTCGCCCAAGGAAGAACCAAAACCACTATCTTTCCTTGAGAAACTTAGACTACGCACCGAGAAGCGGGAAAAAATTCCTTCGCCCCCTCCCGTTCCACCCAAAGAAACTACACCTGTCACTTCTCCCCCTTCTGCTTCTCCGACTCCCGAAACCGCACCTCCTGCTCCTCCCGAAGCAGAATCGACCCCAACTCCCCCCACTATCCAACCCCAAGCGACAGAAACCGCATCGGAGAAGAAAGACTCACCTTTGATGACTTGAGCAAGCTCGGCAGAATGAGTTTGGGGACCCTTTTCTTTGACGCAGAGGTTCGCAATAAATCAGCGCTTCTTACCGTTCTCTCTGCACACAATGAATTGCGCGGGGTCATGCTTGCGAACCTTTCTGATGCGAAGAGGGGAGAAATTGAGCAGGACATTATTGCGCTCGGCAGTAAAACAGAGTCCGAAGTACAGGAGGCCGAGAGAAGGTGATAGTTGAAAGGGCAAGAGAACGACAGCAGAACGGGGATATTTCACTTTCGCCTACCACAGAATCAGTTACGGCTAACGGCCTTACGCCCGAGAAAATACAGCCACTCACCTGGGAAAACTTGTTTGAATTAGACGACGACGGCTTGCGCGTGGTAGTGAGAGCTTCCGACTTGTCTTCCTTTTCTTGGGGAATCAGTATGAGGAATATGCCCGAGCTTTTTGTGCAAAGGGTGCGTAAGTGTGTGGGCAAACAAGATAACTTTGATAGCGGGGTGAGCTATGAATCTAAAGATACTGCGGAGGATGAGAGAAAAAATCGGGAGAATGCTACGCGGTATGTTAAACGGGAACTTTTAAGAATCCTTCAACAGGACAATCCCTCATAGTCGTGATACACTTGCGCATACACAGATATGGCTTTAGTCTTAAATCCTAATTCTTTATAAATCAGTATCCTTGATTTTTTATGGACACCCCACACCAGCCGAATACGCCTGAAACTCCGGCGGGAGAGCCGCCGGCAGTCAAGGACATCGATGAAATGCTGAACGAGCGCGGCTTTGCGGCATTTCTTGAGAACTATGACGACGCGGAGAATTTGGAGATGACGGAGGAGAATACGGAAGAAATCGCGGCGCGCTTCCGCGTCTTTGAGGCAAGCAAGACCGTCGGGAAGCAGTTTGAGAAAGTGATGGACGAAAAGCTTCAGACTGAAGGAAGAGGGAGAATGAAACCAGAGGAGCGGCAAGCGTACAAAGAGTATGTGGCGGAACTCGCGGCAAGAAATCCAAACGAACTCCTTGACCTTCAAAATGACCTTCGCGCGCTTGAGGAGGCGCCGGCAAAGATTCAGGAGAGAGAGGCAGAGCTCGCGCGCCTTAAGGAAAGTTGGAGCGCGGAGAAGGTTAAAGCCGGTATTACTGAACTTGCGGCGAAGAGAGCGGTCGTTGAGAAATCTCTCCAAGAGAGCGACGCAGTTAAGTTTTCCTATTTTCAGAAGTTCTTTTTTAACAACTGGGGCGAACAATTTAGGGTAGGGAAAATAGTCCGAACTCTGGAACAAAAGTCGGCGTTGGAAACCGAGCTTCAGGAAATAGATTCCACAATCAAAGAAGCAAAAGAAGCGCTCGCATCTTCTCCTGAAATTATGGCCGGGACAGCGCGCGCGATTGGTGAAGCAACCGCGAAACTGGAAACAGCCCAAGAAAACATATTTGCGTCAAACAAGGTGGCGCAGATGGTGCGAGAACGGCTCGTCTCTGAAACGCATAAGCAATGCGAGGCATCTCTCGAATCAACGGACATCGGCGTTCTGCAAAAAGCCGCGGAGCAGTTCAGACGAGACACGGAGCTTGCGAATAAACCCGGTTCAGATTACTTGGAATTTACTCCCGATGACGCCGCATCGTACGAGGAACTGCTCACGAACAAAATAAAAGAGGCCGTCGCGCACGGTATTATGGCGGCGCTTGCATCCCTTCCTTCCGGCGCCGCGCAATCGCGGCTTGAGCGGGCGCTCCGGAAATTCACGGAGCTTGCGGAGAAGGAGGTCGGGTTTTTTGATAAAGAAACGAGCAAAGAGTTTGTGCTTGAAACGCTTAAAGCGGCGGAGCGAGACGCTCGGAAGAAGTCAAAAGGCAGCGGAAAGAGTATCATGTTAAAACACTTGATTGCTAAATTATCAAAGGCGGGTGCTGGAGTATCCTAAAACACTATGAGATGGTTACAAAACTATTCTTGCTGCAATTTGTCTTTTTTGTCCGATACTTCGTCAAGCTGGCGCAAAATGATTTTCGTCGTAGCCGGGCTACGCCTCAATCATTTTGCTGGCTTTCCTCGTCTCGAACAAA
>MHSB01000010.1:5701-16067 GCA_001821155.1 Candidatus Taylorbacteria bacterium RIFCSPLOWO2_01_FULL_50_130
ATTGCTCCAGGCGGGGAAACTTCGGGAGGCCCGAAAAATGCTTGAAGCGCTTGCGGACCGCGGTTTGACCGCGAAAGAAAAGGCAGAAGCGAACATCTTGCAGTCGCGCCTCTCCATAAAGCTTGCCAACGCGATTAACCAAACCTACATTGACGCGCTTGACGCTTCAATAGAACAACTGAAGACGCTGCAGGCGAAAGGGCGCGCCTTTTTCGAAAAAGTAAAACTGGCAAAAACACGATCGGAGCTTGCGAAATAAAGGGAACTGGCACAGGCAACTGGAACTAGCATAGACCCACAAAGGTTCAACCTTTCTCCCGACTCAAGGTTGGACCTTTGTCTGGAACGGTTTTGCTTTGTGGTATCATAGTTTGCATGGAATCCCGTAGTAGAATTTCAGGTTTATGAAAAAAAGTGAGCTATGGGCGGAAGCTTAGAGCCAAAAGCTAGGCAACATTTATCATCATTGATATCGAAGGATAGTCCGCCAAAGGCGGACGACCTGAAATTTCACTGCGGGATGGAAAAAGCGGGCGTGTCTCCAGTTGAAAGACGTTTCTCTTCTCCCGAAGATGAATTGGTGTTTTTGCGCGAAGAAGTGGCGCGCAAAGAACAAGCGCTCGCTGAAAAAGGCGCGGTGTCGGAGCGGGAGCGCGTGATACGAGAGACTGTCACTTCCTACGCGAAAACGCCGCCCGGAGAAGCGCTTCATCCAAAGATGGAACTCTCGCCCAAACGGCGGGAGACCATCGTGCTTGACCTCGCTCCCGAACCGCACGACAAGCAGATAGAGTCCCTCGTCGTCGTGTTGCGGGAAAAAGGCGTCCTCAACACCATGCGGGTCGTGGAGAAGATGAATAACCCCCACCTCTACGACGATTTTCACCGTTTTTTAATACAGTACATCGCGGTTGGGTTGCCGGTTACGGGGCTTCCGGAGAAGAATCCCCTGTGGCGGCCGCTCCATATGACGCTGTTTGAGATCTCTCTTCCGGAGGCCACTAAGGAGGAAGCCGAAAAAGAACTCAAATCGCTCATTTCCGGCATGGAACAATTCTACGCTGGCATGCTCTCCGTGGCGGACAAAAAAGAGCGGGGCGCGTATTTTAGCGTCGAAATCGCCAACGCGAATGGGAGCGACGAAGCCGTCTTTTACGTATCGGTCCCTACGTCCAAAAAAGCGCTCTTTGAAAAGCAGTCAAAATCACTCTTTCACAACGCGAAGATTCGGGAGGTGAAAGACGACTACAATATCTTCAACGCGGAAGGCATCTCGCTCGGTTCCGTCGCCGCGCTCGGGAAGAACCCCATCTTCCCGCTGAAATTGTACGAAGAATTTCAAGTAGACCCGCTCAATGTGATTCTCCATAGTTTCTCCAAAATTGACCGGGAAGGAGAAGGGGCGGCGATCCAAATAGTGCTCCGGCCGCCGCAGCATTCGTACAATGAACGCTACGAATACGCCCTACACCAAATACAAAAGGGGGTGCCGGTCCCGAAAGCAGTCAACATTCCGTTCTCGATTGCGGGCCAGGTATTCAAGGCGGTGAGGGACGTGCTCTCCGGAGAAGAAGAAAAGCGGAAGAAAAAGCGGAAGGAAGAAGGACAGAATCTCAAAATTGACGAGCTTGCGGTGGAGGAAATCAAGAAAAAAGTTTCCGCGCCCATGCTTGAGTGCAGTTTGCGCGTTGTAAGTTCTGCCGGCACGCGCGAAGCCGCGGCAGAGATACTCTCCGACATTGAGGCGGCGTTCAACCAATTCGGAAGCGGGACGGGAAATGAACTCCGCTGGAAACGCCTTGAAAGGACGGGGCTTGGGAAACTCCTGCGAGCGTTTAGCTTGCGGCTCTTTGACGAGCGGGAGAGTTTTCCCCTGAATACAAAAGAACTTACCACATTGGTGCATTTTCCCTCCACGAAGCTCAAGTCCGCCCCCGCCCTCCGACAGACCAAGGCGGGGAGCGCTCCTGCGCCGGCAGGACTTCCCGCTGGCGGGCTTTTGCTCGGGGTAAACAGAGTGCGCGGAGAAGACACAAGAATCTTCATCACCCCGGATGATCGTCTCCGCCATTTCTACACCATCGGTCAGACCGGCACCGGGAAGACCACTTTCCTCAAAAACATGATTGCGCAAGATATCGCGAATGGAGAAGGGCTGTGTTTTATAGACCCGCACGGCGTTGACGTATTTGACGTGCTCACCATGATTCCCCAGAACCGTTATGAAGACCTCATCTACTTTGACCCGTCCGATACCTTGCGGCCGATGGGGCTTAATATGTTGGAGTATGATACGCGATTTCCAGAACAGAAAACCTTCGTCGTGAACGAAATGCTCTCCATTTTCGACAAACTCTTCGATATGAGGACGGCGGGAGGACCGATGTTTGAACAATACTTCAGGAATGCCGTGCTTCTTACGATTGAAGACCCTATCGGCGGCTCGACGCTCCTTGATGTGTCCCGCGTGCTCGCGAGCAAGGATTTCCGCGAGCAGAAGCTCTCGCGTTGTCAAAACCCCGTCGTAAGCCAGTTTTGGAGGGAAGTGGCGGAAAAAGCCGGCGGCGAAGCGTCGCTCCAAAATATCGTACCCTACATTGTCTCAAAGTTTGACAATTTTCTTTCAAACGAAATCATGCGCCCGATTATCGCGCAGGAGCGTTCCACCTTCAATTTCCGCGAGATTATGGATGGCAAAAAGATACTGCTTGTTAATCTCGCCAAGGGCCGCTTGGGGGAGCTCAACGCGAACCTCATCGGCCTCATTCTTGTCGGGAAGATCTTGATGGCGGCGCTTTCCCGCGTGGATTCCTTTGGCAGGGACCTTCCGCCGTTTTACCTCTACCTTGACGAGTTCCAAAACATTACCACACCCTCCATTTCCTCAATTCTCTCGGAGGCGAGGAAGTACAAACTTGCGCTCATCATCGCGCATCAATTTATCAAACAGCTTGATGAAAAAATCAAAGATGCGGTGTTCGGCAACGTCGGGAGTATGGCGATGTTCCGCGTTGGCGCGGAGGACGCCGAGTTTTTGGTCAAGCAGCTTGAACCGGTGTTTAACGATCAGGACCTTATCAATTTGGATAACCGCAATGCTTATATGAAGCTTCTCGTAAATGGTCGGCCGGTGAAGCCGTTTTCCCTCGAAACAATTCCACCGCCCGCGGGGAAGAGCGAGCACGCGGAAAAGTTGAAGGAGCTCTCTTCTCTCAAATTCGGCCGCGCGCGGGAGGAGGTCGAAGCGGAGATTAGGGAGAAATACAGAAAGTAAATGAAACTGGAACTTGTAACAAGTAACTGGGACAAAGAGAAGGAACGTGTAGTAAGAAATCTTTAATTCTTTATCAGTAATTTTTGGCAAAAATATATGGAAAAGATGCCACCGCTCGAATCACCGCCGGAGCGGAGACCACCAGAATCAAAAGCTGGGAAATGGCTGAAACGTTCGGCCGCACTCGCCGGTGCGGCGGCAGTCGGTTATTTTGGCGCGCTGAAGAAAGAAAAAGATGCAGAAGAAGTTCCGCTTCCGACACAGCCAAAAGCGGTTGAAACAGTCGCACCAATTCGCGAAACTGGCACCGATGTAGCTCTGGACGCTGTCAACACTCATATCGAAATGCGCCCCATCAAAATTGCGGACGGCATTGAACAAGAACATGCGATTGAAGTAGATGAGAAGGGAAATCCAGTACGTGACCTTGGCACCTATCATCTTTGGAAGGAAGCTCAAGCCCTTGAGAAAAGTAAGAGTTCGTTTCGAGGGTATGGCACCGAAACTCGGTCGGGAGGAGGTGAAGTCACAAAGACACCGTATGTCTCAAAAAACGCGGCGAAGGCAACTTTTTCCGGCTATGGCGTTTCAACCAAGACCGACAGAGGGGAAGTAATCGAAACTCCGTATGGAGAGAAAAAAGGCGGCAAAAATAAATTCCGCGGGTATGGGGTCGAACCGTAATCTTTAATCCTTAACAAAAAAGAACATAAAAATGATGCCAGGGTTTGAGCTTCCGTCCGATGGGGAGAGAAAGAACATTCCAGTTTCGGAATTTGAAGCTGGTTCGGAGGTTCCGGTGGAGTTTAAATGGGGGAAAGTTAAAAAGCGCGGCGAGGAGCCCAAAGAAAAGCAAAGCTTGAAATCGAGGAGAATATCGGATTTTGGAGGTGAACAGAAAGGCTAAGCTAACTCGCAATTATTATTGGCTTTTTAGCCGGTATTTGCTAGGATTGCTTTATTCTTATCGTAGTTATTCGTTGATTCGTACCCATTCGAATATTCGCATTATGCCTCACCCAAAAACAGAACGTACCCTCGTCGTTATCAACAATCGTTAAAAGAACATGCCAGAAAAATTTCCAGAACAAAACTCACCCAACACTGAAAGGCAGTCAGGTATGAAAGAGAAACTCCAAAAAGTTGTAGCTCTTGGAGCCATAGGAGTTACCGCACTTGCGGGTGAGGCCTGCTCGCCCGATAAGGGAGATGAAGGAGGACAAGCGGGCGGTCAAAGCAAATCAGTTGAAATTCAAAAAGACCGGATGTTACCCAATCCCGCTTTGCTTGCCGAGTACCACAAAAATATTCGCGAGTGGAATTTTCCTTCAAAAGGTCAGAAAGAACGAATTATCGCGCGTGCGCTCGAGATTTCCATCAACAGAGGATTGCGAATAGATAAAGAGAGCAGAGTTGAAGTAGAGGCCAGAGGAACCGTGCCCGTAGCAATTAAAATTGACGGACAGCCTGTTCCTGTCGGGCCGGGTGATTATACTGCCGAAGAACTAAAGCTCGTACGAATGGTAGAAGGAATTTCACGGTCAATGGGAAACGCATCTGATCGAAATATAGAGGAATCTCTGGGGAGTGAAGAAAAGATAAGTCCGCTAGCGGATAAAGTCTTTAATCAACAGAAGAATCCTCCTAAATCTGGAATTGGCGGGAAGATATACACTTCCCCGGACTTCGAAGATTTTTGAGGTGATGACAATAAGCTCGGGGAACGAAAGTCAAGAAACGATTTTTAGCCAACAGATGAATTGATTTCGCGCGGGATTTTGATAGTATACGAACATGAAATACATTGTCGCAATCAGAAAAACCAAATATGGCTATGACACCCATGTTCCGGCTCTCCCCGGGTGTCACAGCCAAGGAAATACCGAACGCGAGGCGATTGCAAACACCCGTGATGCTGTTTTGATTTATCTGGATATGGAGCGAAAAGAACTGAAAGATACGAGATTTAAGGAAATAAAAATAGCGCTAGCGTAATGTTATTTACCGATATTTCTTCCGCGCGGGCAGTTTGCGCCTTTCAAAAAGTCGGTTTTTGGATTTCGATGACACGGGGAACGAAGCATACGGGTATGACAAACGGTACTCGAAAACTTACCATTCCTCGCCACTCTCGGTTAAACCCGTACACACTTAAAGCAATTATACGGGATGCAGCTTGACTGATAATGAATTTAAACCATTGCTCTGAAAGAAGGGTTTGCTTTTCTTTGCTGGAAACTATAAGCTATCAGCTAAAAGCTATAAGCTTTCATTTATGTCCCACCCAAAAACAGAACGCACCCTCGTCATTATTAAACCCGATGGGTTGCAGAGGACGCTCGCCGGCGAGATTGTCCGCCGCTATGAGCGGACCGGGCTCAAACTCACGGGATTAAAAATGACCGTGCCGACCAAAGCGCACGTTCTAAAGCACTACAATCTTGATCCGAATTGGAAACGGATTGTCGGTGAAAAGTCCATTGAAGCGTACCAGAAAAAAGGACTGAAACCACCCTCCATGGACCCTCTTGTGCTTGGAGACAAAGTCATTGAAGCGCTTCAGCAGTACCTCACAAGCGGGCCAGTCATCGCCATGGTTTGGCAAGGGGCACATGCAGTCTCAATTGTCAGAAAAATCACCGGCGGGACGGAGCCGCTCACCTCTGATGTCGGCACCATCCGCGGAGACTTCGTCCTTGACTCCTATCAAATGGCCGATACCGACGGCAGAGCAGTGCGCAATCTCATTCATGCTTCCGGTTCCGTTACAGAGGCGGAAAATGAAATTGCGCACTGGTTCGAGACAAGGGAACTCGTGAATTACCGCCTTGTGCAAGAGCAGATTCTTTATGATGTGAATCTGGACGGGTTACTGGAATAATCATAATGCAAATGCCGCAAATGGGCGCCGGTCGTTCGCAACATTCGCGCAGTAATTTGTAGCATTCGTATTTCTAAAACTTGTCAAGTTTTTGCGCGCGAGTTATCCCCAATTGCGACATCATGTGTCGCAAAGGTTTTTCGCTTGTTTTCCACGTTCTATAAACAGGTTGTGCACCTGCGCCGGACATTGTCGCGAAACGTAAAGTATAATAGTTGCGCCGTCTCCTGATAAGCGAGCCTTAAAATTACTTATTGTAAAATTTTCCTTGCTACACGCGAGCCCTCGGGCCACGGTGCGGGATAAAAAATAAACTATGCGCTCAATGCTTGTCGGGAGACAAAGGAGCCGTCCGCCAACCCAAATGGGTGGCGGACTGGCCGTACTAGCAGAACCGTAACTGGAACAACTGGACTGGTACTGGGACAGTGACCAATAATCAGCCACTTGAAGTTTTCAAAAAATCTGCTCTGGTTCCGGTTACAAGCTACTTGTCATAAATCACATGTTATACTGGTGGAAGGTTACTTGAGATGTTACCTCTATAACCCTTCATCAGGGAATTCGAATCATTGCTTGCTGTAGAACCTTCATTGGTTCTCTTACTTGCAGTTGAGAAATCCCACCTAGGTTCGTTCTAGGGAACATCCGAGTAACCACTAAAAGACTCCTTTGAGGGAGTTTTTTAGTGGCTCCATAGTTATTCAGTCATACGTTATCGGCTATAATGATGCCATGCCCCGCGCGACACTGCTTTCTTTTCTTGCCATACTCGTTTTTCTCATCGTGGCGTTGCATGCCGCGGCGATTTTTCTTCACCTCTATTGGACGCTCTGGTGGTATGACATCATCGTGCACTTTCTCGGAGGGTTATTTACGGGACTGTTGGTTCTATGGCTTCGGTTCTTTTCCGGATATTTCGGCGCCGAGGCGTTTCCCGCCGGACAGTCGGTGCTTTTGTTTGCATTAGCCGCTACGCTCGTCGTCGGCATCGGGTGGGAAATCTTTGAGCGAATCTTCGGGAACACCTGGAGCGTTGAAGGATATTACATGGATACGACGCTTGATATCATTTTCGACTTTATTGGAGGCGCCTGTGCGTTTGTCTTCTTTAAGAGAAAGTATATGGCGCAGAAACGCAATGCATAACGCCACCATTTCATTCTATGGCGGCGTCGGTTCCGTTACCGGTTCAAACTTTCTGCTCTCGGGAGAGAAAACGCGCCTTCTCATTGACTGCGGCCTCATTCAGGGAGAAAGATTCGCGCATGAGGCGAATCGGCGGTTCTTCCCCTTTGACCCCGCGTCCATTAACTATCTTTTCGTCACCCACGCGCACATTGATCACATAGGGCGCATTCCAAAACTCGTGAAAGATGGTTTTCGCGGGAAGATTTGGAGTACCGAGGAAACACTCGAACTTTCTAAACTTATGTTGCCGGACGCGGCTTCGGTGATGCAAACGGAACTTCAGGGCGGAGAAGCGCCGCTGTTTGAAGAGTCAGACATTGAACACGCTTTCTCGCTTTGGGAAGCACGCAGCTTCCACGAAAGGTTCATAGCCGGGGAATTTGAGGTGGCTATGAAAGATAGCGGGCATATATTGGGTTCGGCAATGTTTGAGATACGACGAATCGGAGAAATTCGAAGCGTCGTCTTTACCGGCGACCTTGGGAATTTTCCCACCCCGCTTCTTAACGAACCCGAAACAATCTCCGGTGCGACATATCTGGTGATGGAAAGCGTGTATGGGGACCGCAACCACGAAGGAGCTGAACGCCGTAAGGAGCGGCTTGCGGAGGTGATTCGCGTGTCGGCGGCAAAAGGCGGCGTCCTGCTCGTTCCCTCCTTCTCGCTCGAAAAGACGCAAGCGCTTCTCTTTGAGCTGGATAATTTATACGAAGAGAAGCAGATTCACAATGTCCCGGTCTTCCTAGATTCGCCGCTCGCCATTAAGGTTACGGAAGTATACCGCCGCTTTAGCTCGCGCTTTAACGAAACGGCGCGGGCGCAGGTTTCGCGCGGCAACGATATCTTCTCTTTTCGGAGTCTTCGCGTCACGATGGATGTGCAGGACTCGCGCAAAATAGCGCAAGCACCTCCTCCCAAGATAATCATCGCCGGGTCCGGCATGTCAGCGGGGGGGCGCATCGTGGAACATGAGAAACAGTATCTCGGCGACCCAAAGAACTCGATTTTATTCATCGGCTATCAGGCGGTGGGGAGCTTGGGTCGGCAGATTCAGGAGGGAGTAAAAAAGATACGGATAAACGGTGAGATGGTTTATGTCCGCGCAAAAGTGGAAACTATTACCGGTTACTCTTCGCACATGGACGGCGACCACTTGCTCGAGTTCGCTTCAAAAGGCGCGGATACTGCGGAAAAAATCTTTGTCGTCATGGGGGAACCAAAATCCGCGCTCTTTCTCGCGCAAAGAATAAAAGACTACATCGGCGTAGATGCGCATGTTCCCGAGATGGGAGAAAGCGTGGAGATAGAATTGTAGGAAGCGTTTAGTGGTTAGCGTCTAGCGTTTAGTTCATCACAAAAAGAACCGCCTGTTTCCATGCGGCCCGTTGCAAGTCCGGTAGGGAGCACTCTTTCAAAAATCGATACTTGCGCTTTTCATAGGTCGACTTTACCGTGTACGATCTGGCACATTTCTCTCTTTTTGTAAAGCAAACGTGAATGTATCATCTACTCACCGCCTGTCAAAAGAGCCCTCTTGGGCCCTTTCCTTACCAAACGCTATACGCTAACCGCTATACGCTTCGGGCTACTTCACCTGCGCGACCACCCGCTCGAATGTTTTGGGTTCGTCTTTGGCGAGTCCGGCGAGAATTTTTCGGTCAAGTTTAATTCCTTTCTTCTTCAGAAGATTGATGAATTTGCTGTAGGAGAGTCCATACTGACGGACTCCGGCGTTGATGCGGATATTCCAGAGCGTGCGGAAATCGGCTTTTTTGTCCTTGCGGTGTGCAAACGAGTACTTGCCGGCATGCACATACGCTTCCCATGCGGCACGCTCTTTTTTGGAACGTGCAAAACGATAGCTCTTTGTTTTCCGTAACAAAGTTCTCCTAAACTTTAGAGCGTTGACCGCTTTCTTCACTCTTGCCATGTTTGTGCGTTAGAAATTCTAAACTCTAATATCTAAATCCTAAACAAATTCTGCGTTTCAAACTCCTCAGTAGCATCTTTCCCCTTTTTTGATTTTTTAGAAATTAGAGTTTAGGATTTAGAGTTTCCCGATTTTTGCCTATTGCAAAAATCGGGCAATGTCTCCTTTCTTCATATGCAGAAGATTCATGCGTTTTCGCCCAAGTTGCGCACGGCGGCGCGCCTTTGCGTTGAAGTGGTTCTGCCCCTTGCCGCGCATCACTATCTTGCCGCTCTTGGTAACCTTGAGCCGTTTGGTGAATGATTTGTTTGTCTTCATAAAAGTTACAGATACTAATCTGCGAATACCTACTAATGTGACAATTCGTGATTCTTATTCGCAGGTATTAGCAGATTGGCATGAATTAGTTATCATTGGTATCTGTTAAGCTTTCTCGACGATAATGGTCAATCCTTTCGGCCCTCTCTTTGTCGAGTCGGCGACTTTGTATTCTACCGGTATAAGCTTGAGAATCCGCTCCAATCGCTCTTGCAGAAACTTGAATTCCATGTATTTTGAGCGGCCAATGAGAAAGAGGTCAATTTTGACGCGATTTCCTTCGGAAAGCCACTCACTGACGCGTTTGGCTTTAAGCTCCAAATCATGCTCGCTCGTTCCAATTTTTATTTGGATGTTTTTGACCTCCACCGTGTGCGTCTTTGCCCGTACCGCCTTTTGCTTCTTATTTTCGAAGTACTGAAACTTACCATAATCCATAATCTTTGCAACCGGAGGAATGGCATTTGGGGAAATCTCAATCAAGTCAAGACCCAGTTGCGAGGCCTTGCTCAAAGCTTCCTGCAGGACTATTACTCCCACATTTTCCCCGTGGGGTCCGATGACCCGAAGTTCAGGAGCCCGTATTTGATGATTGACGCGAACTCGTGCGGTAGCCAAAGTCTAAAAATTATGGATAACGTCAATTATATCATGTTCCGCGGTGGTGGGCAATCAACACTATCGGCCATTGAAAGTGTTACCGAAAACGGAGTGGATAGGCCATAAATAGGTTACCGTGGTCGCATTATGACCATGGAAACAAAAAAAGAAA